>CALWON010000004.1 GCA_944383165.1 uncultured Oscillospiraceae bacterium | reverse complement strand
CTGGGTGAAATTGAACTTTCAGATGGCACCGTGCGCCGCTGTCAGGTATTGGAAGTCAACGGTGACTCCGCTGTGGTGCAGTTATTTGAAAATTCTGCTGGTATCAACTTGGCAGAATCTAAAATCCGCTTTCTAGGGCACCCTCTCCAGCTTGGTGTTTCTGGCGATATGCTGGGGCGTGTGTTCAATGGTATGGGACAACCCATTGACGGCGGTCCTGCCATTCTGGCTGATGAATATCGGGATATCAATGGTCTTGCCATGAACCCTGCTGCCCGTAACTATCCAAACGAGTTTATCCAGACTGGCATCTCCACCATTGATGGTCTGAATACCCTGGTGCGTGGGCAGAAGCTGCCTATTTTCTCCGGTTCTGGTCTGCCCCATGCTGCTCTGGCTGCTCAGATTGCCCGTCAGGCAAAGGTTCTGGACGGTGAAAGTAACTTCGCCGTTGTATTCGCTGCTATTGGTATTACCTTTGAAGAATCTGAATTTTTCGTCAGTGAGTTTAAGCGCACTGGTGCCATTGACCGTACTGTGCTCTTTACCAATCTGGCAAACGACCCAGCCGTTGAGCGTATTGCAACCCCCCGTATGGCTTTGACTGCTGCGGAGTATCTGGCATTTGAAAAGGGTATGCACGTTCTGGTTATCATGACGGATATTACCAACTATGCCGAGGCTCTGCGTGAGATTTCCGCCGCTAAGAAGGAAGTTCCCGGTCGCCGTGGCTATCCCGGCTACCTGTACACCAACTTGGCAACCCTGTATGAACGTGCAGGTCGTCAGATGGACCGGGAAGGCTCTATCACCCTGATTCCCATTTTGACCATGCCAGAAGATGACAAGACACACCCCATCCCCGACCTGACCGGTTATATCACTGAGGGGCAGATTATTTTGTCCCGTGAGCTGTACCGTAAGGGTATCATTCCTCCTGTAGATGTTCTGCCCTCTCTGTCTCGTCTGAAGGATAAGGGTACTGGTGCAGGCAAAACCCGTGAGGACCACGCCGGCACCATGAACCAGCTCTTTGCTGCCTATGCAACTGGTAAGGAAAACAAGGAATTGATGTCCATTTTGGGTGAGGCTGCCCTCAGCCCCACCGATTTGCAATACGCAAGATTTGCCGATGAGTTTGAAAAACGCTATGTGGCTCAGGGTTCTGATGAAAACCGCTCTATTTTCGATACATTGGATTTGGGTTGGGAATTGCTCAGTATTCTGCCAAAAAGTGAGTTAAAGCGTATTAAACCTGAGTATATCGACAAGTATTTACCCAAAAAGGATTAAGGAGGGAGTTTTAGATGCCTTCCTCAACAATTAACCCCACCAGAATGGAATTGACCCGTCTCAAGGGTCGCTTAAAAACTGCCCAGCGTGGTCACAAGCTGTTGAAAGACAAGCGTGACGAGCTGATGAAGCAGTTTATGGATGTGGTGCGTGAAAATCGGGCATTGAGAAAGCGTGTAGAGGAGGAATTGATGCGTGCTCACAGTTCCTTCACAGTGGCTTCTGCCCTTATGTCCCCGGAAATATTGGAACAGTCCCTGCTCTACCCCAAACAGTCAGTAGAACTAGATATGACATTCCAGAATGTCATGTCTGTGGATGTGCCTCAGTATCGTTTCCACACCAAAAGTCAGGACCCCGGCGAAGTTTACCCCTATGGTTTTGCACAGACCAGTGGTGAACTGGATGATGCTGTGGATGCCCTGTCCCGTGTCTTTCAAGATATGCTGAAACTGGCAGAAATTGAAAAGACCAGTCAACTGCTGGCTGAGGAAATCGAAAAAACACGTCGCCGTGTCAATGCGTTGGAGTATGTAAAAATTCCTCAGATGCAGGAAAACATCAAGTATATCACCATGAAGCTGGACGAAAACGAGCGTGCCAACACCATTCGACTGATGAAGGTGAAGGATATGCTTCTGAAGGAAGCCATTGAGGAGCGACGGGAGGAAACCCTAAGAGCCACAATGGAGTCCGAGGAGTAGGTACTTTCTGATTCTGGATAAGTTGTGATTTATACTGTATTTTTACCGCTTCTACGATGGAATAACATGTGAATGACTGGTACTGTTTGGGATAACCTAGACAGTGCCAGTCATTCTATATTTAACTTCACAATAAACACAAAACTCATTTTTATCGGAAAATATAGCAATTTTTTGCTTCCCAAAATGTCAAGAGGTAGTTTAGGCTCTTGACACGAAGCTTCTTTTCTGATAAAATAAGTCGTAAGCGACTAAATAAGGTAGGTGATTATATGGACATTATGGAATTTAAGATTTTAAATACAGCCATTGAACGAATTTTAAATCAAGAAATGGCTGAATTAGACATCACATATACTCAAGCAACAGTTATTGGCTACTTGAGTATGCACAAAGAGCTGGAAATCTGTCAGAAGGATATTGAAATCGGTCTGGGGTTGACACATCCCACAGTCAGTAGTATTTTGCATCGGCTAGAGGAAAAAAATTTGATTTATACCACACCATTATTTTCTGATAGACGATATAAAAAAATTGTTCTTACAAATAAGAGTGAAAAGATGACCATAGCCATCAAAGAAAAAATAGAAAAAATAAGCAGTCGTGTCTTTCAGGGATTGGATGCACAACAACAAACACAATTAGGCAATATGATTGCACAAATCATAAAAAACATAAAATAAAAGATTTCATAAATAGGTCGTAAGCGACGAAAGGGGAACTACATGAGGTATCTAATTACAGGTGTGGATGGAAAATTATCAGGACGTGTTGCCGAAACTATGTTGAATACAGTCTCCCCAGAGCAGTTAATTTTTACCTGCCCAAATCTGTCCAGAATACCAGAGAAGAAAAAAACTCTTTGGGAGTCTAAAGGGGTTACATTAAGGCAAGCAAATTATGATGATGTAGACAGCATGTCAAAAACATTTTGTGGAGCAAACAGATTATTCTTTATTTCCAGCATACTCAACGGTCCCAAACGTGTTCAACAACATAAAAATGTAATTGAGGCATGTAAACAAGCTGGAGTAGAGCATATCACCTATACATCTTTTTTCGGTGCTGATAGAGAGGGATACCATCAATATGTACTTCCTGATCATCGGGCTACTGAAACAATGTTAAGAGAATGTGGCATACCATATAATATTATGCGAAATAATTTATATATGGAAAATTATCTTACAACCTCTGTGATGCTAGCTATGCTCAGTCACAATATCTGGGGAACAACTGCTGGAGAAGGAAAAGTGACCAGCATTGCGAAAGATGACAGTGCAAGATGCGGTGCCGCTTTACTTTTGGGTAAGGGAGAGCCAAACAGAGCATATGATTTGACTAGCACAAAACCAGTAAGTCAAAGAGAAATTTGTACTATGATTGCAGAAAAATCTGGAATCCCCTTCATCTATCAACCCATGGATGCACAGGAATTCAAAGCCTATTTAGAAGCATTGCATATTCCCGAAACAACAGATGGAAATTTCTCCCAGTCCCCAGTCCCATTTTGCAGCAATGACATGATCACCAATGAGGCTGGAATTTCAGAAGGGCAAATGGGTGTTGTATCTCATGATGTTGAACTACTGACTGGAAGAAAGCCATTAGAGGTGGAAGATTTATTAGACCAGTATCGTTATGTATGGGAAAATAAAGTCAGCCACTGGCGTGATCTATTTTGAACTAATAAGTCGCTTACGACTGAAAGGAGGATACCATCATGCAGACCAGCGAAACCTTACACAATCCGTTGGCTATGGAATCTATTTGGAAGCTACTTGGCAAATATGCTATCCCCTGTGTCATTTTCCTGTTAGTCAACTCACTCTACAACATGGTTGATCAGATTTTTATTGGTCAAGGTGTTGGCTATTTAGGAAATGGAGCAACCAATATTATTTACCCGCTTACTATCATTGTTCTCTCAGTTGCATTGATGCTCGGTGATGGTTCTGCATCCTTTTTAAGCATACGTTTGGGGGAGAATCGAACTAGGGAGGCAACCATAGGCATTGGCAGTGCAATTACATTTTCTATAATCATTGGACTTGTGATGGCTGCCCTCATGGCAATTTTCCTGGATGATTTGGTGTATCTATTTGGATGTACTGAAACATTATACCCTTATGCTATTGGTTATGGTAGAATCATCATCATTGGATTGCCATTTGTGCTGGTGGGGACCGTGCTTACTGCAATTGAACGGGCAGATGGAAGCCCAAAATATTCTATGATGTCATTGGTTGTGGGTGCTGTGACCAATACTATTTTAGACCCTATCTTTATTTTCATTTTTAAATGGGGGTTAGAGGGCGCCGCCATTGCAACTATCATTGGTCAAATGTTGACCTGCTTTATGGGCATTTATTATATAAAACGGTTTAAAACCATTGCCCCTAAAAAACAAGATTATATGGTCCGGTGGTCCTATTGTAAAAAGGTCATTACTTTGGGTATCTCCAGTTTTATTACACAGATGTCCATTGTAATTGTTATGGCAGTCATCAACAACTTGCTCACAAACTATGGGGCACAATCCCAATATGGTTCTGAAATCCCCATTGCAGTTATTGGAATTGTGATTAAAGTCAATCAGCTGGTCATCGCTGCTACTGTAGGGATTGCATCTGGGGCACAGCCCATCATAGGCTTCAATTATGGGGCAGGAAACCAGAAGCGTGTGCAACAGACATTTTTGTATGTAGTAATCTGTGCGGAAATTTTAGCTGTCATTGCACTTATTGCATATCAAATAGTACCCGTACAAATCATTTCTATCTTTGGCAAAGAAAATGGATTGTATAATGAATTTGCAGAAAAGTGTTTTCGGATTTTCCTGTTGGCTACAATTTTAAATGGTTTTCAGACCGTTTCTGGACTATTTGCGCAGTCCATTGGGAAGGCAGTCAAAGCAGCTATTATTTCTCTATCCAGACAAATTGTCTTCTTGCTGCCCGCCGAACTCATCTTGAGCCATCTATTTGGAATTATGGGGGTTTTGTGGGCTGGACCAGTTGCTGATACCCTTGCTTTTGTGCTTGCACTTGTCATCATCATGCCTGAATGGAGGAAATTTTCAGTCAAGGAACCCATGCACATAACCACTGGGAAAAACAGGCACATGAACCCTGTCTCATAATTCTCATGTAACCTTCCTTTTCTCAAAAATGGTTTCTCTCTATGTTATAACTGTACTCGTGCTATTGATAAAATCCTGAGCCACCATATAAAAACACAAAGCAAAGGAACCATTGAAACAGGTTTCCTTTGCCTTGTTTTATTGTTTCCTATGTCCTGTTTTCAGATTATCCACCCGTAAAGAAATTCATGGGTACAATAATCAAACTGGGGAAACATACCATCAGTAACAGGATAATCACTTCAGCCAGCAGGAATGGCCAAATGGCTTTGACAATACGTTCCATGTTGATTTTACCAGCACCACACGCCACATTAAGCACCGTACCCACTGGAGGGGTCAGCAGTCCCAGCACACACATAAGGATAAACACCACACCAAAGTAGCCGGTATCAATACCAGCAGCTTTCACGGCAGGCAGCAAAACAGGGGTAAGAATCATAATAGAAGGGGTTACGTCCATAGAAGTTCCCACCAGCAGCACAATACCAGTTGTGACCAGCATCAACAGGGTAGGATGTGCAATGAAGGGAGCCAAAATGGTAGTCACAATGGCAGGCACATTTGCCACTGTCATCATCCAAGAGGACACCATAGCGGCAGCAGCCAGGAACATAATAATAGAGGATGACTTTGCAGCAGCTACCAGACAATCCATAATCATAGTAACTTTCAACTCACGATAAATCACCATACCCACAAACAGGGCATACACAGCAGCAATCACGCCTGCCTCAGTGGGGGTAAATTTACCGCTACGCAGTCCATACAGGATAAAGAGAGGCAGCGCCAAAGCCCACAGACCATCTACAATGGCCTTCCCCACCTGCTTTGCACTCTGACGGGGTGCAGTTGGCAGCTTGTCCCGTCTGGCAATGAAAAACCACAGAATACACAGAGCGGCAGACAGATAGAATGCAGGTGCAATACCACCCATAAACAACTCAGTAACAGACACACCAGCCTGTACACCAAAAATAATCATAGGTACAGAAGGGGGCATAATGGGAGACAGAATGTTTCCAGCTGCAATCAAACCAGTACAGGTATCACGCTTATAACCGGCACGCACCATCATGGGAATGAGAATGGCACCCAAAAAGGCAGTAGATGCCACAGCAGAACCTACCATACTGGCAAACACCAGAATGGCCAGAATGGACACATAGCCCAAACCACCACGAACCCAGCCTACCAGTGCATTGGCTGTATTGACAATGCGCTTGGTAATGCCACCACGGTTCATAAATTCGCCTGCCATGATGAAAAATGGAACTGCCATCATAGAAAAGGAATCTGCACCGGAAAACAGGTTTTGCGCCAAAATCTGTGAGTTGAATCCATCCAGGAACAACATCATACATACACCGCTGAACATCAGCGAAAAACACACGGGTAATCCAATGAGCATGCCGCCAATCAGGGCAGCCAGAAATACAATCAATGTCATGGGTTACTTTCCTCCCTCTTCATTCAGCCGCTTGGCATACTCCTCATCAGAGAGAGATTCACTGCCAGCCTCCTCCATAATTTCATCCTCATCTGTCACCATAGTGACAATTTTTCCAATTTCAGAGGGGTGTGTCACTGCATAAACAATATTAGCAATTGCCATAGCAGCAATAGATGCTCCCGTCAGGATACCAACAGAATAGAGCAGTGCATAGGAAATCCCCAACGCCGCAGTGCGGGATTCTGTATTTTGCAGCACCATTTTACCAGAACCATGCACCAGAATACACATCAAAGTTGCAATCAGCAGTTGAGACACCACATACATCAACATCTGAAGCTGGGGAGGCACTCTGGAAATCAGGGTATCCACGCCCAAATGCCCATTCACCCGCATAGCACTGATTGCTCCCACATAGGTTACAAATACAAACAAATAACGGGATAGCTCCTCAGACCAAGTAAGACCAGAATTAAAACAGGTACGCAGCACCACATTCAGGAACACAAACAACACCATTAAGCCGGTGAGAATACCGGTTAAATAGTCAATCCCTTTAAACAATTTATCCATTGTTGCATTTTTCATTGTCTGTCACCTCACTCAATGGCTGCAATCATGTCACGGACTTCTGGTGCCCACTCATACTCAGAATCCAGATAGTCATACACAGGCTGAATCATTTCCAACATCTTCTGACGTTCTTCTTCTGTCATCTCTGTCACTGTCATCCCGTTGTCAATCATGAATTGCTTGTCATCTTCCAGCTGTTCAATATAGATGTCCCATGCATAGTCAGAGGCCGCTTTGGCTGCCTCCTCAAAAATCTTCTGATCCTCCTCACTGAGAGAATCCCAGAACTCCTCACTGGCAAACAGCTCCAGGGATGCCACAATATGATTGGTCAGATAGGCATAATCTTGCACCTCATACCAGCCCTCATTGCGTACCGTTGCCAACGGATTGTCTTGTCCATCTGCCACACCCTGTTCCAGGGCTGTGAACACCTCACCCATATCCATGATCACTACATTAGCTCCCAGGCTTTCTGCCAGTTTCACATGGATGGGGTTATTGGGCATCCTCAATTTCTGCCCCTTAAAATCATCCAGCCCCGTCAGCTTTTTATTGGAGGTAAAGACACGGGAGCCGTTGGGATACCAGCCAATCAATTCCACTGGCTGACTGGACTCAATATCTTCTGCAATATACTCACCCAGTTCCCCCTGATAACAGGTACGGGCATGTTCCACATCCCGGAACACAAAAGGAAAATCTGGAATGGTCATCTTAGGTGTCTCAGACCACATGGGTGTACCAACCATGCATAGCTCAATAATGCCACTGCGGGTATAGTCGTAGGTAACCTTCTCTGCCCCCAGTACACCAGAGGTATAAATTTGTACATTGAACCGACCATCGGTCTGTTCCTCTACCATAGGTTCAAACACTTCTCTCAAAGCTGCCGCTGCGGGTGTCATATCAGACACACAAACGGACAACTTCACCAACTTACCACCGGAGCCAGTGTCGCTGGAGCAGCCTGATAAGGTACCCAGTGCAATCAGCGTCGCAACACTCAAACTGAGCCCGCATTTCGCCAGGTTGCCATACTTCATAATTGATTTCCTCCTACCTTTTCATTCTCCCTGCAAACCAATACAAGGAATACCGCTTACCTTCGACTTGTATGGTAGTATATTCAGCAAAATTTTGCAACACGGAATATCGCACGACTTTTCTTTCATTATTTTGTGCAATTTTCCTATTTTTTCTTTGTTGCACGTTTTTATATTGACTTTAAAGAGAAACAGTACTACCATACTTGTATATTAGTTCTGCGAACACGCCAACTTGCCTTCAAAACGTATCTAAACTTGTATATTAGATATTGGATAATTTGGGTTGATAACCCCATCGAATCCAATTTCAATGAAAGGGAGTTATTCAAATGAAAGCTGTACAAATTGTAAAACCAGAGCAACTAGAGATTATTGAGGTAGAAAAGCCTGTACTGGACACAAAAAATAATGTATTGGTGAAAATGACTGCTGCCGGCATCTGTGGCTCTGATGTAGGGATCTATCATGGTACCAATGCGGCTGCTACCTACCCCCGTATCATTGGTCATGAGATGGTGGGTGTAGTCGCTGAGATTGGCAGTGATGTGACTCATGTAAAAGTGGGCGACCGTGTGATTGTGAACCAAGTCACCAGTTGTGGCACCTGTTACCCCTGCCGCAAAAACCGCGGCAATGTATGTGACCATCTGGCTGCCCGTGGTGTCCACATTGATGGTGGGTTCCGTGAGTTCATTGCAGTTTCAGAAAGTGACTGTTACATCCTGCCTGATTCCATTTCTGACCAGGATGCTGTGATGATTGAGCCAACCACCATTGCAATCCAAAGCTGTAGCCGTGCTGGACTGGAACAGGATGATATGTTACTGCTCTATGGAGCTGGTGCATTGGGTTCCTCCATTCTGCGCATTGCCCGCCAGATGTGCGACCATATCATTGTGGCAGATATTATGGATGACAAGTTAGAGGAAGCTAAGGCTGCCGGTGCCAAGTATACCATCAACACTGCTAAGGAGAATTTTCTGGAAAAGGTGCTGGAATACACCCATGGGCGTGGTGCCACTGTGTCCATTGATGCCGCCTGTGTAAAAGATTCCCTGCTCAACCTGTTGAAAGCCACTGGCAACGCTGGTCGTGTGGTCACAATGGGCTTTTCCACTGCTCCCACTGTGGTCAATCAGTTCCTCATTACCTCTAAGGAACTGGAAGTGCGTGGCTCCCGTCTGCAAAATAAGATGTTTGGCAAAGCCATTGAACTGATCAAGGCTGGCAAATTGGATTTGTCCGGTTCCATTTCCCATACTTATCCTCTCATCAAAGCACAGGAGGCCTTTGATTTCATTGATTCCAAAGACCCCTCCATTCGTAAAATTGTGCTGACCTTTGATTTTTGATTGCTAACATAAAAAAAGACTGGCATTCAGCTGGAATTGGTGGTATTCTTATCTTATGCCTGTATTTTATTGGATATTGGAGCTGGCATCCGAGCAACTTGCACCAGATGCATAGTTGCCACTCACCCCAAACCATTTATATACATGAGGAAGGATACAACCCATGAAAATTCTGCCCCGTCTCAGCCATGAAAATGCCCGGGCATACGCTGTGCGTGTGCTGCTCTACAACATTGTCAATCTGGAGCTGGTTCCTGGCAGTTCCATTAGTGAAAATGAGCTGTCCATCGCCCTCTCCCTGTCCCGTACCCCCATACGTGAGGCATTGATTGAGCTATCCCGCCTGGAACTGGTGGAAATTTTGCCACAACGTGGGAGCTATGTCTCAAAAATCAGCTATGAACAAATTGAGGAATCCCGCTTCATCCGCCTTGTTATGGAAACGGCTGTTTTAAAACTGGTTTGCCAACAGGGAATTTCTCAAAGTTACTTAGATGCGTTTGAGGACAACTTGAATCGACAACGCAGTTGCCATTCCAAGGAAAATATTGAACTCTCCCTGCAAATTGACGATGAGTTCCACCGCCTCATTTTTGAATCTGTGAATAAACTCCGCACCTATCATGTCATCAAACGGGAGATGCTCCAATTTGACCGGCTGCGCACCCTATCTACAACCTCTGGTGCCAGCCGGCACACCATTCAGGACCATGAGGACATTTTATACGCCATCCGCCGTCAGGACGCAGAACTGGCTGAAATGCTGTTGACTCGCCATCTGACCCGACACCGCATGGAAAAGGAAGAACTCATGGCTCTGCATCCAGATTACTTTGTGGACTAAGACAAAAGATGTCAAAAACTCAGAGAGAACAACTCTAAGATGTGTTTCTCTCTGGGTTTCTATTTTTAATATAAAAATAAAAAACGACCACATCGAAAGATGTAGTCGTTCCCTGGTGCGGCTGACGGGAGTCGAACCCGTACGCCCGTCCGGACACAAGCACCTCAAGCTTGCCAGTCTACCAATTCCAGCACAGCCGCAAAGAGCAATCTCAAGACTGCTTAGCTATTATAAGCTATATCTGGCATTTTGTCAACTGTTTTTTGGAAAATTATCCGTTTTTCAAACGCTCCCGCTCCTGCCTCAGTTCAGTCCACAGCTGTTGACTGGTCCACTGTACATTATGAGGGGTCAGCATAGCCTTCAACCCAATGGGTGGCAATTTGGCACGGCGAATGGTCATTAAAATCTGGTCCAGTTTTTGGTCTCCGATCCCACAAAACACCAGCATTGGTTCTTCCAATAACTCCTCCACAGGTGCATGTGTACGCTCCCCCTGTAAAACCTGTTCCAGTGACAGTCCATACTGTTCCGGTTCTACTGGTATCATACGCACACGCAACATCATAAAAATCTGTCTCAGCTTTTGAAATTCAGCACCCTTGCACTGATAGAGCAACACCGCTTCCATACTTTATATTCCTTTCTTATATACATTTGGGTTGGACAGGCAATCCACCCATCCAACCCAAATGACGCTTACACACGCTCTAAAGCCTGCTTTAAATCTGCCAGAATATCTGCAATATCTTCAATTCCAACGGAAAAACGCACCAAATCAGGGGAAACGCCTGCCGCTGCCAGTTCAGCATCAGACATCTGACGGTGGGTAGAGGAAGCAGGATGCAGAACGCAGGTCTTGGCATCTGCCACATGGGTAGCAATGGAAGCCAGTTTCAGCCCTGCCATAAACTTTTCAGCGGCTGCACGCCCGCCCTTTACACCAAAAATGACCACACCGCAGGTTCCGTTTGGCATATACTTTTTAGCTCTCTCATGGTAAGTGTCATTGGGCAGACCTGCATACTGAACCCATGCAATTTTCTCATGACCCTGTAAATACTCTGCCACTGCCTGTGCATTTTCGCAATGCTTCTTCATTCGCAGGGGCAGTGTCTCCAGACCCACATTCAACAAAAAGCAGTTGTGTGGGGATGGGATAGAACCCAAATCACGCATCAACTGAACGGTGGCTTTGGTAATGAATGCACCTTCCAGACCAAACCGCTCTGCATAAGTGACGCCGTGGTAGCTCTCATCTGGAGTGGTCAAACCAGGGAATTTGTCTTTATGGGCTGTCCAGTCAAACTTTCCGCTGTCTACAATGGCACCACCCACTGTCAGAGCATGACCGTCCATATATTTTGTGGTGGAGTGGGTCACAATGTCACAGCCCCACTCAAAAGGACGGCAATTCACAGGAGTAGCAAAGGTATTATCCATAATTAGTGGAACACCATGGGCATGGGCTGCCTTTGCAAATTTTTCAATATCCAGTACAGTCAATGCAGGATTTGCAATGGACTCACCAAATACCGCTTTGGTATTGGGGCGGAAGGCTGCATTCAGCTCCTCCTCACTGCACTCAGGGTCAACAAAAGTGAACTCAATCCCCATTCGCTTCATGGTAACTGCAAACAAGTTATAGGTACCGCCATAAATGGAAGCAGAAGCAACGATATGGTCGCCACAGCTTGCAAGATTGAAAATGGCATAGAAATTGGCTGCCTGCCCAGAGGATAGGAGCATAGCTGCACTGCCACCCTCTAATGCACAGATTTTTGCTGCTACTGTATCATTGGTGGGATTTTGGAGACGGGTATAAAAATAGCCACTTGCCTCCAAATCAAACAGTTTCCCCATCTCCTCACTGCTCTCATAGCGGAATGTGGTGGATTGCACAATGGGTGGATTTCTTGGCTCCCCATTGGCTGGACGGTAGCCAGCGTGGAGGCAGTCCGTAGAAATCTGATATTCGCTCATGGTAAATCCCTCTTTCTATTGCATCATTGCCTTTTATCTTATCTCTCATGATTTCATTTGTCAAGTTCAATCCACCTGGACTGACAGTTGCTCCAGCACCTCATCCCCACTCATCATAGGGTGACTGCGCACCTGTGCATCCTGTCCCACCGACTGTATTTGCACAAGTTCTACCTCCTGTAACTGTGTCATGGTCAATACCACACAATAATCCGCCAGTGTCAAATCAATATCGGTCAGCCCTCCATAGTGTTCTGAAAACTGGATGGTCAACAGCCCCTCATCCAGATTCCAGCTACGCATGGTCAGCCCTTTGGGAAATGGAGAGCGCAGGGTATCTTGTTCTGGACCTTGTAACAGTGCATCCATCAACTGCTCTACTGTTGGAACTTCTGCCCCAGCATAGTTTTCAGCCACAATGGCAGAACCGTGTGCCTGTTCTGAGGAACTGCAAAAATAAAGTTGGTAATCACTTTCCACCTTCTGCGTTGCACAGCCACTGAGCAAAAGCAGCATCATAAACGCACCCAGCTTCTTTTTCATGTCCCACCTTCTCCCACTTCTGGTACTTCATAAGGAAACCCTACCATAAAAATACTGCCCTCTGGTTGTCTCTGTTGTGCTGTCACCCAGCCGCCATGTCTGCGCACGGTATCCCGTACAATGGACAGCCCCAGACCTGTGCCGCCAGCCGCTCTAGAACGTGCCTTATCCACTCGATAGAAGCGGTTGAACACCTTGGGAAGTTCCTCCTCTGGAATTCCAACTCCGGTATCCTCCACCTGAAAAATCACCTGGTCTCCCTGCTGCTGGGTAGAAATCATCACCTTTCCGCCGGGATAATTATACTTAATGGCATTTTCGATTAAATTATAGCTAATCTGATGAAAATCATCCTGTGTACAGCGGATGGTTCCCCCTTTACAAAAATTTGTTTCCAGTGTCACCTGAGCTGCATCGGCAACTGGGGTCAGCATATTGACCGCACGTTGAATAACACAGGCACAATCTATCACCTGTGTCTCCCCCACTGGAAGGCTGTCCAATCTGGTCAATGCCAATAAATGTTCTGTGATACGGGTCAAACGCTCCGATTCTTCCCCAATATCAGAGACAAAATCACGCACCGTTTCCAAATCCATATAGTCACTTTGCAAAATAGATTCACTCAACAGCCGAATGGAGGCCAGCGGCGTTTTCAACTCGTGGGACGCATCCGACACAAAACGGCGTCTCACTTCCTCTGTGGTTTGCAGCCGGTCTGTGAGATGGTTGAACTCATGGGCAAGATAGGCAAGTTCATCTTTTCCCTCTGGCTGAAGCCGGTGCCCATATTCCCCTTCTCCCACAATCCGAATGGCACCAAGCAATGCGCCAATGCGTGCCGTCAGGATTTTGGAAAATAAGAAGGCAATCACCAGTGCAATGAGAATCAATACAATGGAAATGGTTCTCAGATTTTGTTGCAGACTAAGCAGCAACGCCCCCTGTGTGCTGTCCTCATCATAGATATAGATGGCTCCAATGGTCATGCCTCGATACACAATGGGGGCGGCGGCTGTGGAAAAAAATGTATCTTTTTCAAAATTGGTGTGAAACACATCGTTTCCTTCCAGAGCCAGCACCACTTCCTGCACCAGTGCATATTTTCCTGTGGTCTGGTCTGTTGTGGTGTCTGCCTGTGTATCACTGTCGTATAAAATCAACCCTGCTGGATCTGTGACCAGAATCCGCTCCAGACCCATACTATCCAGCATAGTCATCACACGCACCACCTGCTCAGATGTGAGCTGTTCCAACTCCATCAGAGCGGACGACATCACCGCTGTCTGGCTTTTCAGAGAATCCTGTTTTGAGGAAAACAGCAAATCCTGAGATACAATGAGAGGGTAGCTGTTTAACAAAACCAGTACCACTGCCAAAATTGCCAGATAACTCATAGCATACTTCACCTGTAAGCGGGAAAAAAATGGGATTTTTTGTTGTTCTTTTAATCCTGTATTGGTATACACGCACAGTCTCTCCTCAGGTTACATTTGGGGTGCGGTTACTTAGATAATAACCAATACCCCATTTGGTCCGAATATACTCTGGATTGGCTGGGTCTAGCTCTAATTTCTCACGCAATCGACGCACATGGACATCAACAGTACGATAATCTCCAATGTATTCATAGCCCCACACCACATTCAGCAAATTTTCACGGCTGTAAACCCGTCCTGGATTGCGCATCAGCAATTCCATCAAATCGAATTCTTTTGCCGTCAAATCCACTGCCTCATCCCCTTTCCATGCAGCCCGTTGAGCTGGTTCCAAACGGATATGACCCACAGAAAGGGATTGATTTTGTGCCAGTTTCTGCCCAGTTGCCCCAGAACGCCGCAGCAATGCCCGCACTCGCGCCTTTAATTCCAAAAGATTGAATGGCTTTGTGAGATAGTCATCTGCTCCACACTCAAAGCCTATGATTTTATCCGTATCCTCACTGCGTGCTGTTAACATAATTATGGGTACATCGGAAAATTCCCGAATTCTCATACACGCCTGTAATCCATCCAATTTTGGCATCATCAAATCCAAGATAATCAGGTCAAAATTTCCTTCCCTTGCCAGCTCTACCGCTTCTTCTCCATCATAGCCAGCTTCTACCTGATAACCCTCATGCTTTAAATTGAAGGTAATCCCTTTGACCAGAACTTTTTCGTCATCTACCACCAGAATTTTTGCCATTGTTCCTGTTCCTCTCCTATTGATTTTCCGCTACTACTGTAACATACTCCTTCAGTTCCTCAAAGGTTGCCTCACCAATGCCAGACACTTCCATCAAGTCCTCAATCCGCTCGAATGTGCCATGTTCTGTCCGATATGCCACAATGGCCTCCGCCTTAGATGGTCCAATGTTGGGCAGCCGATCCAGTTCATAGATACTAGCTGTATTGATGTTGATTTTTTCTCCTTCTAGTATCCCTTCTGGCAGACTTTCTTCCATATCTTCCACTTCTTCTACTGGAGTTGTCAATGCCTGCTCATTTTTCTCTACCACAATGGCATATGGTGCCACCATAAAATGTCTGGCAGCAAACCACCCAGCCGTAAATAGGAGTGTCCCTGCACTAATCAACAAAATGTACCGTTCAAACCGTGAGATTCCAGACATATTTCCTCCTTCTACTGCTTGCGGGATGGGTATTGCTTTGTTATAATAGCAGTGTTGTCGAATTTTCAGGGAGTGTTTGCGAATATCCCGTTTTATGACTTCCATTGTATCACACATAAGGAGAATTTTCTAATGAAAAAATCAAACTTTTTGATACTGCCTGTTATATTGTCTATGATAATTACTCTTTTTCTTCCCTTCTCCGCTTTTGCCTTGGAAGAACCCACGTTAACCTGCCGCAATGCCATTTTGGTGGATGCACAATACGATGAAATTCTATATGAAAAGGGGGCACATGAAAAGGTGTACCCCGCCAGCATCACAAAGGTCATGACCGCACTTTTGGTGCTGGATGCCATAAAGTCTGGTTCTTTGGCTCCTTCAACCCCAGTGACTGCATCTGCTGAAGCAGCAGATATTCCCTCTGGCAGTTCCACTGCCAACATTCAGGCTGGTGAAGTCCTCACGGTAGAACAGCTTCTCTACTGCCTTTTGCTCCCATCTGCCAATGAGGCGGCTCAAATCTTAGCGGAAGCAGTCAGTGGTTCCCAAAGTGCCTTTGTGGATGCTATGAATCAGAAGGCAAAAGAGCTGGGCTGTGAAGGCACCCATTTTGTCAATCCACATGGTCTCCATGATGACAACCACTATACCACACCCTATGACATTACCCTATACATGAAAGCAGCCATGGAGTATGACCTGTTCCAGACCATTATCTCAAAGCCAAACTTTGAAATCCCTGCTACTAACCTCTCAGAAAAGCGAATTGTACGGAACACCAATGGTCTGGTATCCAATTTCAAATACCTGGGGTATCTCTACTTAGACAAGGGGATTGGTGGCAAAACTGGTACAACACCAGAAGCCGGGCACTGCCTTGTACAGGCTGCAAAAGATGATGACACCTACTTAATCTCTGTCATTATGGGGGCGGAAGAAGTAGAACAGGGAGACGGCACCACAGACCGCCGTCAATTTTCTGAAACCATCCGTCTGCTGGACTGGGGTTTTGACAATTTCCATCACACAACCATTTCAGGGGATTCAGAACCTGTGGCATCTGTCCGCGTCACCTTGTCCACTGAAACAGATCAAGTGATGGTGAAGCCACAAGGCAGTATTAGCCGCACCCTGCCAAAGGAGATTGATATAGAAAACATGGAACAGAAAATTCAACTGTTCCGTGATGAAGTGGCTGCACCGGTGGAGGCTGGGCAAGTACTGGGCACTATGACATTGTCCTATGAAGGGGAAATTTATGGAACCTTGGATTTGGTGGCCGATACCAGCGTATCCCGTTCTGAACTTCTGTACCGTATGGACCAGATTTCATCTTTCTTCCAGCAGTCTGGTGTGAAGGTGGCGCTTGTGGCTGTTCTGGCTGTAGTGGTCCTGCTCCTACTGCGTATCTTTGTATTTCAGAAAAAACGCCGTTATCGCTCCACTTCTAGTAGCCGCCGTGGTCGATATAGCGGTCGCAGAAGTCGATAAGGTTCTATTTTGTGTTGTGTTATGAGGGATTTTCATGAATCGTAAGGTACTTTCTGCCGCATTTCCTGTTACTGTCCCTGTCTTAATGGGTTATCTGGCGATTGGGATGGCTTTTGGGTTTATGCTGCAAGGGATTGGCTATGATGCCATCTGGGCTTTTTTTATGAGTTTAACCATTTACGCCGGTTCTGGGCAATATTTGGGGGTTGATCTCCTGGCAACCTGTGCCACATTGGGGACAATCGCAGTTATGACCTTGCTGATTAACTTCCGTCATCTGGTCTATGGTCTTTCCCTGCTGGAAAAATTCCGTGGTATGGGATTAAGAAAAGTGTACATGATGTTTTCCCTTACAGATGAAACATACGCCCTGCTCAGCTCTGTGGAAGCCCCACCTGATGTAGAACCACGGGATTTTTATTTCGCCATTGCACTGCTCAACCATTTCTATTGGATTGCTGGTTCCGTGATTGGTGCTGTGGCTGGTGCGATTTTGCCCATTGATACCAAGGGGATTGACTTTGCCATGACAGCCCTTTTTATTGTGATTGCAGTGGAACAGTGGACCTCCTATTCTGACCATTTACCTGCCATACTGGGTGCTGTTTTTACTTTGGTCAGTCTCACATTGGTAGGGGCAGACAATATGCTGCTGCCTGCCCTTTGTGCTATTGTGTTGGCTCTGCTTTTCTTGCGTAAACATCTGGAACAAAAGGAAAACCATGCCCACACAGAAGAAAAGGGGGAACCTCCATGTTAAGTACCACCGAAACCCTTGCTGCCATTGCAGTCATGGCAGTTGTCACCTTTCTCACCCGTGCCTTGCCTTTCCTGCTGTTTGACCGAAAGGGAAACCCTCCCAGATTGGTTCTCTATTTGGGGCGTGTCCTTCCTCCGGCAATCATTGCCATGTTGATTGTGTATTGCTTGAAAGACAGCCTGTTGGCACTGGAACTGCATCCCCTGCAAGGATATGAAACATGGCTGCCAGCATTGATTTCCATTACAGTGGCAATTATCCTTCATCTTTGGAAACGCAACACTCTGCTGTCTATTTTTGGAAGTACCATTCTCTATATGTTTTTGGTTCAGGCTGTTTTTGTTGTATAAAACAGAACTTGCCCCTCTGTGCGATTTTGTTTGGCACAAAGGGGCGAGTTTTTCATTGTATCTGTACTTGTTGTAAATATTGTTCAATTTCCTCTGCTGTTTCCAGTTGCATCACATCATTTGCCACCGTCTGGGCTTGCTCTTTTTTCCAAAGGGAGAGCTGGCGGCGCATGGGAAGAATGGAAGATGCGTTGACTGAAAAGCCATCCAGCCCCCATGCCAGCAAAAGAGGGGTAAGCCGTGGGTCTGCTGCCGCCTCACCGCACATCCCCACTAGGATGTTTGCAGACTTTGCCACTTGGATGGTCCTTTGGATCTCTCTCAGAACTGCTGGATGGAAGCAGGAATAAAGCTGTTCCACATTTGTATTCCCCCGGTCTGCTGCCACTGTATATTGAATCAAATCATTGGTACCAATGGAAAAAAAGTCACACTCTTTTGCCAGACGGTCTGCAATCCAAACCGCTGCTGGTGTCTCAATCATTACACCCAGTGGAATATCTTCCTGGATTGGCACCCCTTCTTGCAGCAGCCCCTCTTTACATTGCTCCAGTAACCTCTTTGTCTCCCTTACTTCCTGTACAGATGTGACCATGGGTAAAACAATTTGCAGGTTTTTTTGTTGTGCCCCTGCCCTGAGGATGGCTCTTAACTGCATACAAAACATATCTGGACGTTTCAGACACACCCGGATAGCTCGGAATCCCAAAAAAGGGTTTTCCTCTTTTCCTATGTGCAGACAATCCGCCTGTTTATCGCCACCCAAATCCAAGGTACGAATCATCACAGGGCGGTCCCCCATCTTATTGGAAACCTGTTGATAGGCAAGGAACTGCTCCTGTTCATCTGGGA
The DNA here is from genome assembly GCA_944383165.1 of uncultured Oscillospiraceae bacterium. Taxonomy (GTDB): domain Bacteria; phylum Bacillota; class Clostridia; order Oscillospirales; family Oscillospiraceae; genus Lawsonibacter. Next base: position 45,380 of record CALWON010000004.1, on the reverse strand, counting down.
TAGAGTTGCGGCTTAAAAACAAAAACTCACTGCGAAATAGCCCAATCCCAGCCCCCTGTTCTTTCAACACGGCATCCACTTCATGAGGCATCGCAATATTCCCAAACAGATGGATGGGGCGACCATCCCCATCTACAGTAGACCGATTCCGGTAGACCTCCAACCGGCTTCTCTCCTGTTGATACCGCACTTGCCGTTTTTGATAGTGGAGGCAGGTATCTGATGCTGGTTTCAGCAATACATCCCCTTTCCCTCCATCAATGATCATATGGTCCCCATCCTGAATGTTTTCACAGGCATGTTCCACACCCAACACAGCCGGAAGCTCCAATGCCCTTGCCAAGATAGCTGCATGGCTGGTCCTGCCTCCGCTCTCTGTGACAATGCCATGGACCTGTTCCCGGTTCAGCCCTACTGTCATAGATGGGGTTAAGTCATGAACCACTAGGATACTGCCCTTTGGTATCCCAGTTAAATCCACACTCTCCCGCCCAAGCAACAGGGAAAGCAACCTGCTGCGCATATCTTTTACATCTGTGGCACGTTGCCGGATCAGTTCCTCCTCTGCCCCTTCAAACATCTCCACATACATGGTACAAATTTCATCCACTGCTGCCTCTGCACACTGCCCCGTCTCCATTTTCTCATCCATCTGGGAACGCAAAAATGGGTCCTGCAGCATGGCACTCTGCCCATTGAGGATATCAGTCTCCTCTTGGCTTGCTATTTTCCCCTTACGCCCCAAGAGACCGGCTGTTTTTTCCAAAAATTGTTCCACCGCTTTGCCAAGGCGCAGTTTTTCTTTTTCTGCCCCACTATAGACTACATGGGAATAGTCAAAGATTTCTTCCTTGATGCAGACGGCCTGTCCTACACCAATGCCTTCAGATGCACCAATTCCACGCAAAATCATCGGAGGATCTCCTTTGTTTGACTTCATCTTGCTTTACTCACCTAACCCGGATTGAATCAATGCAACTGCTTCTGCCATGGCCTCCTCCTCTTGATCTCCAGAACAAACAACGGTCAATTCACTTCCGCACTTGATACAGGCTGCCATCAAATTCATCAGGCTTTTGGCATTGATTCTCTTATTTCCATATTGAAAGAATATGTCACATGGATATTTCTGCACCGCTGCCACAAAGATCTGTGCAGGTCGCATATGAATCCCATGTGGATTGACCACCTTTACTACTTTTGATACCATTCTTTGTCATCCTTTCTGACTGCATTCTTTCCATGCTTCATGAGAATCAATAAAATCATACCAACAAAAGCACCAACCACCAGAGCCAGTAAGTAACTGCCTGGGTTGTGCATCACTGGAAGCAGCAACGCACCCCCATGTGGGGCAGGGATGGTACATCCTCTCCACATAGAAATCCCTCCTGCAATACTGGATCCCACCACACAGGCAGGCAATACCCGAAGTGGGTCACTGGCTGCAAAGGGGATTGCCCCTTCTGTGATAAAACAAAGTCCCAATATGTAGTTTACCGCACCCGATTTACGCTCGGACATACTGAAATCATTCGGAAACAGGGTGGTTGCCAATGCAACGACTAGCGGTGGAACCATACCACCCACCATGACAGCTGCCATAATGTCTGAGCCCTGTCCACTATGCAATGCTGCCAGTGTGGAAGTGCCAAAGACATAGGCGGCCTTGTTGAAGGGTCCTCCCATATCCACTGCCATCATACCGCCCAGCAGCATCCCAAATGCCACCTTGCTCTCACCATCCATCCGTTCTAATCCCCGGTAGAGCATCGCATTCAGTTCTCCCACAAAGGGATTGACAATACACATAAAAAGCCCTAAAATCACCAGACCAACAATAGGGTAAATCAAAATCGTTTTGATACCATCCAAAACTTCCGGCAGACCGTCCAGCAATCGTTCCAATGCCAACATTAGATATCCAGCCACAAAACCGGCAATCAATGCCCCCAAAAAACCAGCCGTACCCTCGGAACCCATAGGCTGATCCAGGGTAGCTCCTGACATGGCCAGCAAGCCCCCCACAAATCCCACCATAAATCCCGGACGACCAGCAATCGCCATTGCAATAAAGGCAGCAAGCACTGGCATCATAAAATCGAAAGCTGCTTGTCCCACACCACCCAGCCATACAGAGATTGGTGTATTGCTCCCCAAGGTCAAATACCCCAATGTGTGATTATCCAAAAAGTAGGATAATGCGGTCAACAAACCACCAGCGATGACAAAGGGGAGCATAAAACTGACCCCATTCATCAAGTGTTTATAAAGTGTGTGCCCCCACTCCTGGGTAAGGACCTCTCTCCTGTTTTTCGTTTTTGGGTGGTAAATAGGTGCTGTCCCATCCAAAATTTTCTGAATCAACTGTTCTGGATGGTGTATCCCATCTGAGACCGGCACCTGCACCACCGCTTTCCCTTCAAACCGCTCCATTGGGACATCCCGGTCTGCGGCTACAATTACACCCATACAGGAGGCAATTTCATCCTGTGTCAGTGGATTGTGAATTTTAGAGGAACCTCTTGTCTCCACATGTATGGAAACCCCCATCTTCTCTCCAGCCCGCTCCAAAGCCTCCGCAGCCAGATAGGTGTGGGCAATGCCTGTTGGGCATGCGGTGACTGCTAAAACACAGGACCCTATAGGTTGTTCACAAGAAAACGTCTCAGGCTGCGTTGCTTCTGTTTCCTGTACGGTCCCTTTCAATATGGAAAATACCTGTTCCACAGTGCCTGCTGTGCGTATCTTAGCCACAAAGGTTGGATTCATGAGCAACTTCATTAGTGCAGATAAAATTTCCAGATGTGCCTCCCCTTCTGATGGGGTGGCAATCAGAAAAAATACATCTGAAGGCACACCATCTACCGCCCCATACTCCACACCGGTCTGTAATGTGACCAATGCAAGGCTTGCAAAACGGACACTGTCCGATTTTGCGTGAGGAACTGCAACACCTGCCTCCACTGCGGTACTGCCTTGCTCCTCTCGTGACCAAACTGCCCTACGGTACTCCTCTACATCTGCCAAGGCTCCACCTTGTGCCTGTAAGGAGATGAGCAAGTCAAGCACCTGTTCTTTGGTCTGGGCTTTCGCACCCAATACCATGCGCTCGGGACTGAATAATGTTAAAATATCCACGGCAGCACCTCCATGCGCCCGTGTCTGAGTTGTGTATATAACTCTTTGACTACTTCATATGTCCCAATTCCCTCTGCAAAGGCAGTGGCTCCACCAGCCGCTGCCCCCAGACAGAGTGCTGTATTCCAATGTTCTGTTTTCAACAGACCTGTCAGAACCCCAGCTACCATGGAGTCCCCCGCTCCCACACTGTTACACACCTGACCTTGTGCCGCATCCTGCTGGAAGCAATTTCCCTGTTCATCCAACAGAATTGCACCTTCTGCACCGTTTGACACAAGCACATTTCTAGCTCCCAATTTTTGTAGTTCCTGTGCAGCCTGAACACAAAGTTCCCATGTGGAAACAGGATACCCACAAATCTCCTCCAACTCCTGTCGATTGGGTTTGATGAGAAATGGGTGTGCCTGACAGCCTTGTTTTAATCGCTCCCCAGTGGTATCCAATATGGTGTGAACCTGCTTTTCGTGCAGATGCTCCAAAATCTGTTTCTCAAAGTCCTGTGGCAATCTTTTGGGGCAGGAACCAGACAACACCACCCAATCATCTTTCTGTATGGCATCCAGCTTGCTCCAAAATACTGCCAAATCTTCCTCAGTCGGTGTGGGACCTGACCCATTGAGTTCACTTTCTTCTCTGCTTTTGATTTTGACATTGATTCGGGTAAGCCCTGTCTCCATCCGCACAAAATCTGTGTGCAGTCCAAGTTCCCTTAGACCTTGCTCCAGTGCTCTGCCTGTAAACCCTGCCACGAAACCCAATGCAACACTATCCATACCCAATTCTTTGAGCATCCTGGACACATTGATTCCCTTTCCTCCATACTGCACACTATCCCTCTGGATTCGGTTGACAGCACCTAACTGAACGTCATTCAAGTGCACCACATAGTCCAGTGCTGGATTACAGGTAATGGTGTAGAGCATGACATATCTTCCCCTTGCGATTTCCTTCCACTTTTATCATACTCCTTTTTTTGTTTTGTGGCAAGTGCTATGAGATGATATCTTCCATGATTTTGAAAAAATTCCTCTTTTCTTTGAATTCAAATAAACTCTGTGCTATAATCTTATCTATTCCAAACCATAAGTGAAATTCGAGGTGTAAAATGAAGCATTTATACGAGTTAGACCCATATACAAAAACCTTTTCCGCCACTGTGACAGGATGTACACCAGCCAAACAGGGTTATGAGGTCACATTGGACCAGACTGCTTTCTACCCTGAAGGTGGTGGTCAGCCTTATGACCTTGGAACCATTGGCAATGTTCATGTTACTGCTGTACACCGCCGTAATCAGGATATCATCCACACCTGTGACGGTCCCCTTCCTGTTGGGCAACCTGTGGATTGCAGCATTGTATGGTCACGCCGCTTTGACCTGATGCAACAGCACTCAGGAGAGCATATTGTCTCTGGGATTGCCCATCAAAACTATGGGTGTGAAAATGTGGGCTTCCATATGGGTAGCGACACCATTACCATCGACTTTGACCGACCTCTCACAAAAGAGCAGGTTCAAGAGATTGAACAGCAGGCAAACCAGTATATTTGGGAGGACCATCCAGTAGAAATTACCTATCCCTCCCCTGAAGCGCTGTCTGTATTGTCCTATCGCAGTAAAAAAGAATTAAGTGGTGAAGTTCGCATTGTCTCTTTTCCTGGTGCAGATACTTGCGCCTGCTGTGGTACCCATGTCTCCAGCTCTGGGCAAATCGGTCTTGTCAAACTGCTCTCCTGTCAAACCTTTCGCAATGGAGTACGAATTGAACTGGTGTGTGGGCAGCGTGCTGTGAACTATCTCTCCCATATCTACCAACAAAACCATAACATTTCCACCCAGCTATCTGCAAAACCTCTGGAAACGGCTCAGGCAGTCACCAGACTTTTAGATGAAACACAGCAGTTAAAAGCCAAAATTGCCACACTGGAGGAACAAATCTTCCAACAGTTAGCCCAGCAATACATGGGGAGCACCAATCCACTGCTCTTTGTAGAAGGTGTCTCCCCCGATGGTCTACGCCATCTCTGTTCCAAGGTGACCGCCCTATGCTCTGGCCGCTGTGCTTGCTTTTCCGGCTCTGACCAGACAGGGTATCAATATGTAATGGGGGAACCAAATGGAAACTTGCGTCCACTCTGTACACAGCTCAACCAGACACTCTCAGGGCGTGGTGGTGGAAAACCAGATTTTGTGCAGGGAGCTGTCTCTGCCACCCGTAGAGAAATTGAATCCTTTTTTACCGCACTCTAACTCCCAAAAAAGAAACGGACTGCCCATGCAGCCATAAGAAAACCAGTCAAATCCGCTGCCAAAGCAGCTGGCACTGCATAGCGGGTCTTACTAATGCCCACCGCTCCAAAATAGACTGCAATGGTATAGAATGTGGTTTCTGTTGACCCCAGCATCACCGCTGCCACCCGCCCCAGATAGGAATCGGGTCCATAAGTTCCAATGATTTCTGAACCGACTCCCAAAGCGGCTGAACCGCTGATGGGTCGCACCAGCATCAGGGGAAGTAATTCTGCCGGCAGACCCAGCCGTTCCAAGAGAGGAGAGAGGCATTGAGCTGCCATCTCTATGGCTCCAGAGGCTCTCAGCATGTGAACGGCTGTGACCAGCCCCACCAAAGCAGGTAAAATCCTGACTAAAATCTGCAAACCCTCTCCAGCTCCATGAATCAACGCCCCATAAACATCAATTTTTTGACTTAACCCATACACAGCCACCATTCCAATGGTCAATGGAACCACCATTGTCAGCAAAAAATCCATACTACGACCTCCAAATATGGGAAAAAACCTTACACATGGTAATCCCTACAATGACAGAACAGACGGACGCCAGCCACACTGCTGGCAGAATATCAAACGGATTGCCTGCCCCCTCCGCTGCCCTCACAGCTGCCACAGTGGTCGGGATCAGTTGCAGAGAGGCTGTATTGCAGACCACCAGCATACACATGGCATCGGATGCAATGTGTGGGGAACGCTTTGCCATCCCTTTGACTGCTTCAATGCCCAGAGGTGTGGCTGCATTGCCCAATCCCAATAAATTGGCAGATACATTGGCAGAAATACTGTCCATAATGGTGCGGTCCTGTGCCACCTGTGGAAATAAGACAGAAAGAACCGGTTTTAACAGTCTGGACAGCTTCTCTGCCAGCCCTGACTGCCTCATAATCTCCATCACGCCTGTCCACAGACACATCATGCCTGCCAGTGAAATACAAAGCTGAACCGCCGCTTGGGCTCCTTCTACTGCTGCCAGGGCAACCTCCCCTTCCCGCCCTGTGGATGCCCCACACAAAATGGAAATCAGAATCATTCCGGTCCATAAAAATGCCATTACCATAGTCTCGCCTCCCTGCCTCTATATATACTGGATGTAATGTAAAATCATACCACCTTCTCTTTTGACAAAAACAAAGTTCAATTTCTAGATATTCGTTAATTATGGAATTTATTTAGCTATTTTTGCAATAATTTCACATTATGTAGTTGACATATGAGATCTTTGTAGTATAATTATATTGCCGTTTTCGGTAATTTTTTACACTTTAGTGTCAACTATTATTCTGTTTTGTAATAGTGAATCACAGGGAAAGGAATGATCGAAGTTGAAATCTACAGGCATTGTACGTAAAGTAGATGAACTGGGGCGCATTGTGCTGCCCATCGAGCTGCGTCGTACCTTGGACATTGCAGAAAAGGACTCTTTGGAAATTTATATGGATGGTTCTTCCATTGTATTGAAGAAGTACCAGCCCGCCTGCATTTTCTGCGATGATGCAAAGGATATTGTGGTGTTCCACGGCAAGAACATCTGTCCCAAGTGCATCAAGGCACTTCAGGAGAGCATGGAACAGGCATAATCGCTTTGGGATGAAGTACAACAGGGAACGGTAACCACTCTTTTGTTACCGTTCCCTGTTGGCTTTGTATGGCAGAATCGCCTCATCTTCCAATGATTTTATTGTTGTTGTTCCAATGCAGCCTGATAGAGTTCATTGCGGGAAAATCCCATTTCTTTTGCCACTCGCTTCACTGCATCACGCAGAGACAACCCTTCCTCTGCTTTCAATTTCTCTACCTGTTCCAACCCATCCTCCAGTGTCAATTCCTGCTCCTGCTGTGGTTCTGCCCCATGCAAAACCAATACAAACTCCCCCTTAGGCTGATTGTTTTCATAAAACTGTACCGCCTCGGCAAGGGTCATACGAAGCACTTCCTCATGGAGTTTGGTCATCTCACGGCACAGAGAAATGGAACGCTCTCCACCAAATGCACTCTGAAAATCTTTCAAGGTAGCCAACAGCTTGTGGGGAGCCTCATAAAAAATCATGGTGCGCTCCTCCCCCTTCAGTTGCTCCAAATGTCTTCGGCGGTTTTTCTTATTCATAGCCAGAAATCCTTCAAACGTGAACCGCCCTGTGGGCTGTCCAGAGGCTGCCAAAGCAGTCACCAAGGCACATGGTCCAGGAATAGACACCACAGTGACATCATTTGCAGCACACAATGCCACCAGCTCCTCACCGGGGTCTGAAATGGCAGGTGTCCCTGCATCGGTTACAAGGGCACAGTGCTCCCCATGCAAAATGCGGCTTAAAATCTCCCGTCCACTCTGTTCTGTATTGTGTCTATGATAGGATATCATAGGCTTTTTCAATTCCAGATGATTGAGCAGCTTGATGGTAACTCTTGTGTCCTCTGCTGCAATAAAATCCACCTGCTCCAATGTCTCTGCCATACGTTGAGAAATATCACCCAGATTTCCAATGGGTGTGGGTACCAGATATAATATTCCACTCATAGCATTCACCTTTCCTCCTGTGATTGTATCACTGCCAATGGCAGAACCTGAAGCCCAGGTTTTCCCTGTTTCATGCCCTCCACCAGCACAATAGATGGTGTATGTTTTGCAGTATGTGCCACAAACTGCAGCCGTTTTGGCTCTATCCCCACAGATTGTAATGTGGCAAACAACTCTGCCAACCGCTCCGGTCGAAAAGACAGGGCAAACCTACCCCCATTTTTCAACCGCTTGGCTGCACATGTACAGAGGCACTGCAAGTCGTTCTCCTCTCCCATACGACTATTCCCTCCAAAGCCTCCCTGCCCTGTTTGGAAATATGGTGGATTGGAAATCACCAAATCATACATTCCTGCTGGTAATGTACATGTTTGAAAGGACTCCTGCCTGATTTCTCCAGCCAGTCCGTTGCAGGCTAGGTTGTCCTGTGTAAGCTGCACCGCCTCTGTCTGCATATCAATGCCAGAAAGGGTGATAGACCGCTCCCTCTGTGCCAGAAGGAGCAACAAAACCCCACTTCCAGTCCCTAAGTCACATACCTGCCATCCCCGTTTTACGGTTGCAAACGCTGCCAGTTTCAAACTGTCTACTCCAAGGGGAAACACTCCCTGTCGCTGCATCAGTTTCCACTGTCCCAAATGCTCCTCTGTGTTCATAACAATCCCTTCCAAAAAGGCGGTGCAGTCCAAACTGCACCGCCTTTTCTCATTTTGGAATCCGTAATACCACATGTCTTGTAATACGCCCAGTCAATCCCCAGATAGCATAGTCCTTCCAGGGATAAACTGCCACATTCTCTCCCCCAATTTGCCATTGGTAATCTCGTGGAATCCTCAATAGTTCATAGGGAAAGTTTTCATCTGTATGTGGAACGAGCTGATACTCATACTCCAATGGCTGTGTCTTTTGCAGATGCTCCAACGGAACCAGAAAGGTAGTGTCTACCTCTGTTTTACTGGGTCTCATCTGAGCAAATCCTCTTTGTGACACCTTTGCCAGTATGGGATAGAGGATAAAATTGGCTCGGTGGGCAATGAAATCCAGAGGACCCAGTACCTCAATTTCCTCTTTTGGAATCCCGAGTTCTTCCCATGTCTCACGCAATGCACACTCCATATGGGTTTCCCCCTGCTCTATGCGACCACCTGGAAAGCACACCTCCCCCGGCTGTCGCTTGAGGGAACTTGCACGCACTTCATACAGCAAATTCCACTTTCCCTCATACTCTACCAGCGGTACAAGCACAGCATACCGCCCTGTTGCGTCCATTAAAGTGGGTTCTCTCTCTGCAAGGGCAGTTTTCCACTGTTCTATGTCCATTTCACTGCCCCCTTTTCCACAGTTACATCTTCTCTGGTGCAGAAATTCCCAGAAGATTCATACCATTTGCCAGCACAGCCCGCACCGTGTCTGCCAGCTTCAGCCGTGCTTCCAGCACCTTTGTCTCCTCCCCTTTGATGCGGCAGGCGTTGTAGAAACGATGGAAATCACCTGCCAATGCCACCAGATAGCGGTTAATCCGGCTGGGGTCGTAATCACGGGCAGCCAGATGGATTTCCTGAGGATATTGGGCAATGGCTTTTATCAGTGCAATCTCTTCCGGTGTTGTGAGAACGCTTGCATCTGTCTGAGCAGCCTGAGGCACCTTTGCCCCCTCCTCCCGCAAACGGGACACCAGAGAGCAAATTCGTGCATGGGCATACTGCACATAATAGACTGGGTTTTCACTGTCCTGACGGACTGCCAAATCCAAATCAAAATCCAGAGGTGTGGTAGCGGCACGGGAATTGAAGAAATAGCGGGCAGCATCCACACTGATTTCATCCAACAAATCATGCAGTGCAATGGTTTTGCCGGACCGCTTGGACATACGCACAGGCTTTCCATCCTGCATCAGATTCACCAGCTGCATCAGCACCACCACCAGACGATGGGAACCATCCAGCCCTAACCCATCCAGTGCAGACTGCAAACGTGCCACATGACCGTGGTGGTCAGCACCCCACACATTGATGACCTTATCAAAGCCACGCACCTCCAGTTTGTTGCGGTGGTAGGCAATATCTGCGGCAAAATAGGTATAGAAGCCATTGGCACGGCGGAGTACATCATCTTTCAGGTCCAGTTTATCTACCTGCTCCTGTGTCTTCCCCTCCCGCATAAACTTCTCTTTGAGCAGTTGGGTGGTATTCAGCCACAGGGCACCATCTTTTTCATAGGTCCAGCCTTTTTCCGTCAGCATATCCACAGTCTGTGCAACATAGCCGGAGTTATGCAGTTCAGACTCAAAAAACCACTGGTCATATTCAATTCCATACCGCTTCAAATCCTCTTTCATGCGTGGGATATTGACAGACAAGCCATACTCTGCCAATTTGTCCAGCCGCTCCTGTTCTAGCAGGTCTTTCCAGCTATCACCGTGTAGGTCATACACTGCCTGAGCCAGTGCCTTAATATCATCCCCGTGATAACCTTCCTCTGGGAATGGAACTGCTTCCTCCCCAAAGATCATCTGCATATAGCGGGCATTGATGGAAACAGCAAATTTATTGACCTGATTGCCTGCATCATTCACATAAAATTCTTTCCATGTGTTGCAACCATCCCGCTTCAACACGTTTGCCAGTGTATCTCCCAGCACACCACCACGGGCGTTGCCCATATGCATCGGTCCTGTAGGGTTGGCAGAGACAAACTCCACCATCACTTTTTCCCCATTGCCCTCTGTGTTGGAGCCATACTCAGCCCCCTCTTTCTCCACATCAGCCAGCACATCCCCATACCATTTGGCTCCCAAAGTGAAGTTCAAAAAGCCAGGACCTGCAATCTCAACCTTCTCAAAATAGCTGCCTTCCAGCTTCAAATTGTCCACAATGGTCTGTGCAATGGCTCGAGGTGCCATGTGCATTGCCTTTGCTCCTGCCATTGCGTAGGAGGAGGCATAATCTCCATGAGCAGTATCTTTGGGGATTTCAATGGTTGCCTTTACCTCTGCCCCCTCAGGCAGTTTCCCCGCCTCTACTGCACGCAAATATGCCTGCTGTGTCAATTCTGCAATTTGTGCACGTGCCTCTTGAATTTTGTTGGACATATTGTTGATTCACACCTTTTCTCTCATCATTCAAATCTGTATTGTTAAGTCTGTGATTCTGCTTCCTTCACATAAATCTGAAATACACTGCGACCTGTCATCGCATGATCGATTTCAATGGCATAGTCAATTTCAATCTCGCCGCCCTGATCTGTCAAATCTGCCATCAGATGCCGTGTATTCACACCTACTGTCATAGAACCGTGTGGGGTTTGATACATAGACATATGTCTGCGCCCCTCCTCAAAAACCATCTGGGAATTGAACTCCCCCACTCGCATCAAGGTGACTCGTTCCGGCTCAACCTGGAAGGTGGTCAAAGTCCCCTCCATACCAGTCAACTTGCTCTCCTGATAAGAGAGGGTATAACTAATCCCCTCTCGCTCCAGCTTACCCTCTGTCACCAGTTCAATGGAATCCGCAGGCATCTGGTCATATTTTTGCATCCCTTTGATTGAGATGATCACATTCTTCTCCATATCCATGGAAACATCTCCACCGTATCTGAATCTATCTCCACTCTCTTTAATAGAAAATGGGCGGACGTATTATACACTGGATCATTTCATCTGTAAAGGGGGAGACTGGTTATTTATTGTATGATAAATCTGAAAAAATGACAATAGATTTGGAGAAAATTTTTTATTTTCTCCCTTTGAAAATGGAGACATATAGACTATAATAGAGACACAGGGATGCAGAACTCTCCCGTCCCTGTTCTGGTTGAAACAAGGAGGTTTTTTTATGAATGTGGAACTATCATCCAAACAATTTCGACGGTTGTTAGATTTAGTTTACATTGGAAACTGGATTTTAAATTCTACCCGTGGAGATCAGCGCTTCCCCGACTATGATGAGGTGGAAAGTTTATTGTTTGGGCGTGCGCTGGACGAGGGGATGACCGCTCTGGCTGAAGATTTGGATGGAGAAATTGTTCCATCCCACGCTTTTGTGGAGGGTGGCATACACGAGGTCATTGTAGAGTATGAAAACAATGTCTTTTTCGATATTTTGGCTGAAGAACTTGCCAGACGAGACATGGACCATGCAGACATTGACGAAAGTAACTATACAGAACTTGCCAGCCGTATCGAAACTTATATTGCAGAATTTGAAGAATATGGAACAGAGCACATTTGCGTAGAATTTGAATCCTAAGCCACATCTGCCTCTTACCATGTAAAACATGGCAAGAGGCAGATGTCTTTCATTGATAAATCAATCTAGCATCCCTGTAATTTCCTATTTGACGAATTGTTTATAGTATGTTAAACTTTTCCTAATGTGGTAAAGTGTATATAAAGTCTATTGTAGGTCATATATGGTATATATTATTGCATATTGACTATTTTTCTGTTATATCTATACAGAAACCCATTCATTTCTCAAGTACCAGTTTTGACATTTGTTATGTCATTTTTGGTACTGGCACAATGAATCTGTGTTTATAAAATAAAATCAAAATGCAAAAGACCACTACACTCATAAGAGAGATCTCAACGTAAGGAGAATTGTTATGCTACATACTACTGTGTTTCACAAAAGAGGGGTAGGGAAATCTCCCTCTCTGGCTGGTGCACTGCTTAAAATTGTGGTGTTTATTTTTTGTCTGGCTGCCACCAGTCTGTTCCTCTTTAGCACACTTTCTACCAAATCGTCCATTGAAACAGACCGTGCCAGTTGGATGATGCAGACGGTGCGATATTATAACTCCAGTATCTCTGGTTGGCTGGATGTGCGTATTGAACAATTGAGGGTATTGCAAAATACTTTACAAGCTCTCTCCCCTCAAGAACTGACCTATGACAATCTCTACGGTATTTTGGAAAATTCCACTGAATATGCCGCTTCTTATGGTGTCATTTCTGACTATGTGGTTCTGAGGGACAAAACCATGATTTCCGGTGATGGTTGGATTCCCGATGCTGACTATGACCCCACACAAAATGAGTACTACACACAAGCCAAAACATCTGAACTTTACATCAGCAGTCCCTATCTGGATGCAACCACAGGAAATTTTGTCATTACCATCTCTGTTCCCATCCACATTGATGGGACTTTTTATGGGATTGTAGGTCGTGATCTGTACATAGAGGAAATTCAAAGTATTCTGGAAACCTATCAGCCATCCGATGGAAGTTATCTCTACCTTGTGGATGCCACAGGCTATGTACTCAGTCATGAAAACCCCTCTCTCCAGACTTCTGATACACAAATGGTCACAGTAGGTGATGTTGGGATTGGTGCGCTGGAGGAATCCTGTGACAATCTGACTTTAACCAAAGATTATGATGGAAATACCAAATATTTTTATGCTCAGAGGGAACCATCCAGCCAATGGATTGTAGGTCTTGTCTACCCTCAAAGTCTAATTCATCAGGCTTTGATTCAGCAGCTCTTTGGAAATTTTATTGTATTTCTGCTCGCCATCGTATTAGGTTTGGCTGCATTGTTCGTTGTAATGCGTCGCAAATTTGCACCCATCGCACAAATTACCGAGGCTGCTCAGGACTTGGAACAGGGTAACTTTAATTTTCAGCTACATGTGGATTCCAAAGACGAACTTGGTCTGCTGTCCTCCTCCTTTCAGGATACAGGAAAATATCTGCGCTCTATGATTGAGGAAATCTCTCACATCTTACAACAAATCTCTCAGGGTAATCTCCAAGTTCAACCTTCTCAGGAATACCGTGGTGAATTTGTCACCGTTGAGCAATCCATTCATAAAATCATTTCTCAGATGAATGACATTATCTCCAAAATTGAAACTGCCTGCCAGCAGGTTTCTATGGGTGCAAAACAGACAGCAGAATATGCTCAGACCATTTCAGAAAATTCCATCAAACAATCTTCTCAGGTGGATTCTATTTCACAGGAAATGAATCTCATTCAAAAAACGGTAGAAGAAACCACACAGCGCACCATACAAACTGGCACTGTAACACAGGAACTATCTAATAAATTACAGGACAGCAAAGTGCGTATGACAGAGATGATGAAGGAAATGGCAAATATCAACGACGCCTCTGAACAAATCCGGCAAATTATCAAGACCATTGAGGACATTGCATTCCAGACCAACATACTGGCTTTAAATGCAGCCATTGAAGCCGCCCGGGCTGGAGAGGCTGGAAAGGGATTTGCAGTTGTGGCTGATGAGGTCCGTGAACTTGCCATGAAATCTTCCCTTGCGGCACAAAACACCGCCTCACTGATTTCATCCTCCATTGATACCATCCATCGCGGCAACAAGGTGGCAGTACAAACTGAACATGCATTGCTGGATGCTGTCTCCTCTGCTTCTGTGGTTGCAGAAAATGCCACACAAATTTCCCTGCTTGCCCAGGAACAAAGCAAGGAATTGGACAATATTACCCACACTATTTCTGAATTTTCCCAGGCCATCCAACTCAATGCCACTACCGCCGAGGAAAATGCTGCTACCAGCCAGGAAATGACACAACAATCCCTGATGTTACAGGAATTGCTGACCCGTTTTTCCACTAAAACATAATTTTACATAAGTAAATACCCAGCTTTTGTACAACAAATTATGTACAAAAGCTGGGTATTTTTGATGTAACATACCGTTGTTATCCACGTTTTCCCACACAGAAGGTCAATAAAAACCATACTGCCAGATACAGGGTGATGGCTGCACCTGCTGAAGCTCCTATATAGTAGGATGTCATCAGCCCTGCAATTCCAGCCACCACAGCTCCCACTAGTGACAGTAGATGATACTGGAACATACTTCTGGCAACATTGCGTGAAGCCGCGGCAGGCAGTACAAGCAGAGAATTGATGACCAACAGACCAACCCATGTCATAGAAATGGTAACTACCACTGCAATGGCAATGGAAAAACAGGTCTCTTGCCAAAATACTTTAATCCCTCTACTGTCTGCCAGAGCCGGATGGACAGCAGAGAGCATCAAATCATTAAAAGAATACGCCCACAGCATCAGAACTGCCAGCAAAATGATTGCCAACAATCCAATTTTTGATGGCTCCACGGATAAAATATCACCAATTAACAGGTTGTTGAATTTGGTAAACGAACGTCCCCCCATGGTAGACAGAAAAATACCCAGTGCCACCGCTGTGGAAGAAAATACACCAATGACTGTATCACTGGCAAGGGCAGAGCGTCGACGCACCACATTAAAAAGTAATGCAAAGATTACTGCAAAAATTACGGCTGCCCATGTTGGCTCCTGATACCCACAAATGGCACCAATTGCCATACCTGTAAAGGCAGAATGACCCAACGCATCGGAAAAAAAGGACATGCGACTATGAACCACCATAGTGGAAAGAATTCCAAACAGGGGAGAAATCACCAGCACAGCCAGCAAGGCATGCTTCATAAAGAACATAGAGTCCGGTTCTGCCCATTCAAAAGGCAATAAACTCACAAGCTGATACCAAATCTCCATCAATTTTCCCCCTTTCTACCCATTTTCAAATGAAATGTTTCATAAAATTCGGGGGAAGCAACCACTTCTTCTGGCGCACCTGCTTTGAGCACTTTTTTATTTAATAGAATAACCTTATCTGCAAAAGTAGTCAAAGTTGCAAAATCGTGGGTGGACAGAAGAATTGATAGGTCATATTTGGTACGAATTTCGTCCAACATATCCAACAACTGATGTTCACCCTCAATATCCACACCGGATAGTGGCTCATCTAAAATCAAAATATGGGGTACTGGTTCCAATGCCAATGCCAAGAGTACACGTTGCAGCTGTCCTCCAGACAATCCTCCCATGGGTTTGTCCAGCAAATCCTCTCCATGGACGCGCTCTAAACTTCTACGGCATTGGTCCCGATATTTTTTAGGAATGGGCAGCCAGACCGGCCATTTCGCCGTTGCAGCGGTGAAGAAATCCAGCACAGTCACAGGATCACCACGGTCAAAGCTGGGAGACTGGGGGACATATCCAATCAGTGGACGTGTTCCCCCAATTGTAGTACCATCTGCAAGACGAATTGCAGGTCCTCCCACCTGTGTAAAAGAAATGGTACCAGAATAGGAAATTTGCCCTAAAATACTGCGAAATAGGGTGGATTTTCCTGCCCCATTTGGTCCAATGAGGGCTGCAATTTCACCACAGTGGAGATGAAAGGACACATCTTCTAAAATTTCTTCCCCCTGAATGCGTACATTTAAGCCGTCCAGTTTCAGACAGCAGGAGTCCCCGCACCCCCCTGCTAAGGCTCCATGTTTGATTTTTCTCATTCTGTTACCAATACTTCCTCTCCTGCAAATCCATTCACAATCGCCTGAACATTGGCAATCATCACATCATAGTAGTCATCCAGCTCACTGTATTCTGGTCCATCCATTAACATGTTGAGTTGTGCCACCTGACAGCCAGTTTCTCTTGCAATGGCTTGTGCGGTGGCATCGGAACCATTGACCTCTGTAAAAATCACAGGAATCTGGTATTCCTGTACCAACTGGGTGATTTCGTTGATTTCTTTGGCACTTGCCTCACTGCCTTCCTCCTCCTCGATGGCAGCAAGCAGGGGCAAATCATAGGCATCTGCAAAATAGCGGAACCCATCATGGAAGGTAATAAGACCTGTGATTTCTGGTCCTTCTTCTACCTGAAATATATCCTGAAAATTACTTTTCCAACTATTCATCATTGTAGTTACCGTCAGTAAATTCTCCTGATACTGTTGAGTATTGTCTGCATCCAGCTCAACCATTTTATTATAAATATTCTCGGCTGCAATCACCATATTTTCTGGATTCATCCAATAGTGTGGGTCCCAATGCCCATGGTCATGGTCATTCTCATCCCCTTCTACATGCACATGTCCCTCACTTTCCAGCAGTGGCACATTGACAGAACAGTCCACCACAGTACCAGTGGTTCGTTCCAGTGCATCATCCATAAATTCTTCCAACCCTGCCCCATTCATCACAATGATGTCAGCACCCTCAATCTGCTTCATATCATTGACACTGAGGGTATAATCATGTAAACAGGAAACTGCACCAGTGTTCAGCCTTGTTACTTGAACACCTTCTACATGTTCTGTGATAGCACTTGCCAACAGATAGACAGGATAAGTGGTTGCCACTAAATCGACTGTATCCTCTGTCTGTAATTGGGTACTTTGTGTTGTTCCACTTGCTGTACTCTGTACAGATTCCTGTGAACTGGCTGGCTTGTTGGAGCATCCTGCCAACAGAAGCAGAGAAGCAGTACACAGTGCAAACATGGCTTTAAAATTCATGGTTATAAAAATCCTTTCGTGAATTTGGCATCCAAATTGCGGAATTCTGAACTGACACCGCAGGCTTTATTATACTAACTTCCCCACTTTTTGTAAACAGAGAAATAGAGCAACGCAGATGTCTTTTCAAAGACATCTGCGTTGTACATGTAAACTGTTTGTGGAGTTTGATTAGCCACCAAACACCTTGATCAAGAAACCTGCGGCAACAGCGGAGCCGATGACACCGGCCACGTTGGGACCCATAGCGTGCATGAGCAGGAAGTTGGAGGGGTTCTCCTTCTGACCAACAGTCTGGGAAACACGGGCAGCCATAGGCACAGCAGACACACCAGCGGAACCGATGAGGGGGTTCACCTTACCACCGGTGAGGACATACATCACATTACCAAACAGCAGACCACCAGCAGTGGACAGCAGGAATGCGGTCAGACCCAGAGCAATGATGGAAAGTGTCTCCACTGTCAGGAAGCTGTCATAAGTGGCCTTGAAGCCAACAGACAGACCCAGAGGGATGGTGACAATATTGATCAGGGCATTTTGAGCAGTATCAGAAAGACGCTCAGTCACACCACACTCACGGAACAGGTTGCCCAGCATCAGCATACCAATCAGAGGAGCGGTATCAGGAATTAGCAGAATGACAAAGATGGTAACTGCAATGGGGAAGATAATCTTCTCAGTCTTAGAAACCACACGCAGCTGGCTCATCTTGACCTTGCGGGCTTCCTTTGTAGTGAGAGTCTTCATCAGAGGAGGCTGAATCATTGGAATCAAAGCCATATAGGAGTATGCCGCAATGGCAATGGCCGGCATCAGTCGGGAAGCCAACTTAGAAGCGGTCAAGATAGCAGTAGGACCGTCAGCACCACCGATGACACCAATGGCAGCAGCTTCAGCAGGAGTAAAGCCCAGCACCAGAGCCAGCAGGAAAGCAGTAAAAATACCAAGCTGAGCAGCAGCACCCAACAACAGGGACATGGGGTTTGCCAGCAGAGGACCAAAGTCTGTCATCGCACCAATGCCCATAAAGATGATGGATGGATAGATGGCGTATTGCACACCCTGATAGAGCACCCACATGAAACCAACACTGTGGCTGGCAGCATCAGGGGGATTGAACAAGCCAGTCAAGGGCAGGTTTGCGAGGAGCATACCAAAGGCGATGGGAACCAGCAGCAGAGGTTCAAAGCCCTTGCCAATACCCATATACAGCAGCACACAGGCAACAGCAATCATGACAACCTGACGCCAGTCAGTGGGAAGAGCGGCAAAGCCGGAACCTCCGAAAATTGCAATCAATACTTCAGCGAAGAAATTCATACTTTACCCCTCCTCTCAACCGATGGTAACCAGCAGGTCATCGGTGTTTACTGCACTGCCCACAGTTGCCGCCACTGCTTTTACAGTGCCATCTACAGGAGCAGAAACTTCAATTTCCATTTTCATGGCTTCCAGAACCACCAGCACATCGCCAGCTTTTACAGCCTGACCCACCTTGCACTCTACCTTGAATACGTTGCCAGGCATAGGGCTGTTGACAGCAGTTTCACCAGCAGCCACAGCCGCAGGAGCGGCAGCAGGAGCTGCCACAGGTGCAGGAGCTGGAGCGGGAGCTGCCACAGGTGCAGCAACAGGATCCGCAGACACATTGGTAATACGGAAGGAATTAGGAGACATGCCGGACTCCTCTGCAATGGCTGCCATCATCACAGCCACCAGCTCACCCTCATCCACTGCTGGTGCAGCAGGAGCCGCCGGGGCAGGGGCAGAAGGTGCAGCACTTTTGGCTGGAGCAGCAGCAGGCTTTTTAGAGCCTTCCATACTGGCAACAATTTTGGAAATCACAATGATGACAGCCGCCAGAATCGCCAGCATCATAAAGACAACCACCATACCACATACAGCAACCATCAATGCCTCAGGAACGCTCAGTGGATTATTGGGGTTCAGAATTGCTTTTTCTACACTAGGCATATTGCTTCCTCCCCTTAGCCCAGGGTGACCAGCAGATCATCGGTATTGACAGCAGTACCCACAGTAGCGGAGACAGCCTTTACGGTGCCGTCCACAGGAGCGGAAACTTCAATTTCCATCTTCATGGCTTCCAGAACCACCAGTACATCGCCAGCTTTCACAGCCTGACCCACCTTGCACTCTACCTTGAATACGTTGCCAGGCATGGGGCTGTTGACAGCAGTCTCACCAGCAGCCACAGCGGCAGGAGCGGCAGCAGGAGCTGGGGCAGCAGCGGGAGCAGGAGCAGCGGCAGGGGCGGGAGCTGCCACAGGTGCGGCAACAGGAGCAGCTACAGGTGCAGCAACAGGAGCCACGGCAGCAGGAGCAGCAGCACCAGTCTTTTCAACGGTAACACTGTAAACCTTGCCATTTACGGTAACATTATAGTTCATAGTTTGTTTACCCCTTTTCAAGTTGATTGATACCATAATTTCCCCTGGTATCAGTTCCCCCGTCTGAAAGGAAACTTGCAGACGGGGGTTAAATCGCAGTCATTGTACCATTTTTGCAAGATATCTGTCAAGAATTTTATGTCAAAATTTTACGAAATTCAAACATCTTTCTTTACAGAACTTCAGCAAATGCCTGAATTGCAGTGTTTGCCTGACCAAAATCACGCATCTGCTGGTCCACACCCAACTTGATGTGTGGTACACCGGCCTCATCCAGAGCCTTCTTCAGGTAGGGATACTCCATCTCCTCTGGGTCACAGAACTGCTGCATAAAGAGTACCAGACCCTGTGCACCAGATTTCTTCACCAGGTTGGCTACAAACTCACCACGGCGGTTCTGGTTGGAATGCTCATCATACAGGAGAATCTCATAATCCTGGTCAGCAAACTGCTGAGCCAGAGCCATCATAGGATCGCCCTCCTCGCTGGCATCCACACG
Organism: uncultured Oscillospiraceae bacterium; assembly: GCA_944383165.1. GTDB lineage: Bacteria > Bacillota > Clostridia > Oscillospirales > Oscillospiraceae > Lawsonibacter. The sequence continues at coordinate 25,170 of CALWON010000004.1, read as the reverse complement.
GAAGGAACGGCTCTCCTGAGCCACATCGTCGGCAGCAATGGCAATCTGATTGTCGTCAAAAATCTGAAGCAGCTTGGGGTTGTCGCAGATAATACCAGAAGTCACAATCTTCTTACCCTTCCAGTCAGCCACAGGCAGCTGAGCCAGCTCAGCATTCAGAGCCTCCAGCTTCTCGGCAAATACAGCAGGCTCCATAAACCATGCAGCACGCAGCACAGCAGAACGCTTCACAGCGGTAATCACATCACAGTGGTCGCTTGCCAGCTTGACAAACGCACGACGAGCAGCACGGCTGCGGTTCATTACCTTAATTGCCTCACGCAGAGCCTCATCTGTGATTGCAGTGCCGGAAATCTTCTCCAGCTCCTTCTTCACATGGGTATACTGGTCAACTGTAAACTGGAGACCAAATGCAGGCTTACGGTACTGGGGATGTGCCAGGAAGATGCAGGGCAGCTTCTCACTCATAGCCACACGGATATTCTGGCTCATGGGACGCAGGGTATCACAGATGGTGGGAGTGATAATGCCGTCCAACTGGTCCATGGTGCCATCCAGCAGCATTTCCAAAGCCAGCTGGGCAATGGTGCAATAGAAAGTGGCACAATATTCTTTTGCCAGAGCAATGGTCTTATTGTTGCTGCCCCAAATACCCATAGGTACCATGCCAGCAGCCACAACCAGTTCTACAGGGGCAAAGTAGGGCAAAACGCCAATGACCTTTTTGCCCTCCTGCTTATACTGGGAGAGAACCTTATAGGGGTGCTCAGAAACTTCTTTAAACTCATTTAACAGGATTTCGGTGCTCATTTGTCTTCCCCCTCCTTCAGTGTTTTATTTGCTTCCATAGCCTCTACCAAGCCCTGTACACGGGTCATATACTGGGCCTCATTGAAGTTACGGGGGTCAGCCTGGTCACCATCAAAGCCAGCGCAGGGAATGCCCAAATCAGCAGTGAAGCGACGCTGCATCTCTGCCATGTAGCCAGACCAAGGCTTACAGGAACGGTTGTAGTGAACCAGTACACCGTCCACCTTGTTTGCCTTACAAATGCCCTCACGCCAGTCAACACCCTGCTCAATACACACAGAGTTAGGAGCCTTACAGTAGGCGCGCACCATCTCATCCATGTTGTTGTACACAAAACCAAAAGCAGGCGCATATACAACAGCGGTGACGTTGACACCATTCTCCTTCAGAGGCTTAAAGAGGTTGGGCAGCTTGGGCCAGCAGGGAATACCTTCAAACATGACACGGTACTGCTCAGGGAAAGGCAGTGTGCTGGTGCCATTCTTGATATTCTCCTCCAAATCCTGCTCCAGCAGTTCAAAGGCATCAGCAGCCTCTGTCTTGCCACGGGCAGTCACCACGTCAGCCATGTGGTTGAACAGGTCAAATCCGCTCATGGGTGCGGGCTTATACTGCAAGTAGTCGCAGACCTTCAGCCAGTTCTGAGCAGTGCGGTTTGCGTTGGCACAGGCATGCTCAAACTTCTTCTCGTCGAACTTCTTGCCGGTCAGTTCCTCCAACTGCTTGATGGCAGCATCAAACTGGCTGCGGATGTAGGCTACGTTGGTATCTGCCACTTCCACTGTATTGTTGTAAGGAATATCAATCATGATCAGTGGAATATTGCACATACGGGCAATATTCTCGTACCACTTGGTCATACAGTTACAGATGTTGTTGCAGCACAGCACAAAGTCAGGCTGGGGCATCTGCATCTGACGATAAGGCTTAATAGCAGCCTTACGCAGCTCCTTTTCACGACCTTCAGGCAGAGCCTCAATCTCGTGAATGTCATCAATCACAGTATAGGGCTGCATGGTCTTGGGGTCCTTCTTGGGCTTACCAGTCTCAGGGTCAATGACCACATTGCCGTTTTCATCCTTCAAAGGCTTTCCGCTGGTGGGGTCGATCACATACTCACCAGTTTCCAGATCCAGCTTGCGGGATGCACGCTTGCCAGCTGCATAGGCAAGGCTGATACGGGCATAACCACAGATATCGTTATCAAAGCCCAGATCCTCAGCAGCCTTACACATAATCTCACCGTCACGGTTGGCAGCGATACCAGCGGCCTGATTTTCAGGGTACATCACGTTCAGATCGAAAGCCTCAGCCAGTTCACAGGGGAACTTGGAGCTAGACCAACCAACCAGCTTGCCCTCAGCCTTGGCAGTACGGGCATCTGCATACACATCCTCAACGACCTTGCGCAGTGCAAGAACGCCAGGACTTACTGTTTTTGCCATTGGAATTTCCTCCCTACTTTAGTTATATCAAACGGATTACTTTTGTTCTTTCAAATATCTCTGATAGGCGAACAGAGCGGCACCCAAAGCACCATTATACTGGGTCAGCGGTGAAGTATGGATGGTGTGTCCCAGTTCCTCCTGTAAGGCACCCACCACACCGGCATTCTGTGCCACACCGCCGGTCATGACCACCAAATCTTTTACTCCAACACGGTGAGCAAGACCAGCCACACGGGCAGCCACAGAATGGTGAATCCCATTGATGATATCACACTTATCTGTGTCCTGGGCCAGCTGGCTGATAACCTCACTTTCTGCAAACACAGTACAGGTGGAGCTGATTGCCACACGCTTGGTAGATTTTGCACCCAACATGCCAAGGTCATCCACTTTCACTTCCAGCACACGGGCCATTACATCCAGAAAACGACCTGTACCAGCGGCACATTTGTCATTCATAACAAAATTGGTCATAACACCATTTTCAATTTGCAGGACCTTCACGTCCTGCCCGCCGATGTCAATGACTGTGTGGACATCTGGAAAGAGGAAGCTGGCTCCCTTTGCATGGCAACTCAACTCGCTCATCTGGTGGTCTGCGATTTCCTCCAGGGAATTACGACCATACCCTGTTGCCAGCACATATGCCATGTCCTCTTTTGACATATTTGCCTTTTCCAATACCTCAGCAATGGCACGCTGAGGTCCGCTGGTCCCTGCACCTACTGAAATCAAAGACTTACTGACAATCTCTTTGCCATCCGCAAGCATGACACACTTAGATGCAGTAGAACCAATATCAATTCCTAAGGTATAAATACTCATACATTCTGCTTCTCCACAGTTAAATTTGCACAAGGTCCTGGCGCATACTCCAAAACACTCTGCGCTGTCATGTTTACCATTCTGGGTGCGTGGAAGATTTCCCCGCACCCAGATGTAACATTACTTCTTAAATGTCTCAAACTCCCGAATGGCACGGGGGAGAATCATCTGATGGAAGGGGCAGATGGACTCAGGATTCTGATAACAGGAATCAGCAAAAGCCACCAGATAGTTACGCATCATGGGCAGATCCACAATCTCATCTACAAAGCCAGCCTTTGCACAGAAGAAAGGCTTGGACTTCACATCATAGTCGTCAATCAGCGCATTCATCTTGTCGATGGTGGGCTGCAAGTCCTTGCCAGCCTTCTGGTCCTTTGCAAGGCGTCCGGTGTACATGGCGTTGGCAGCAGTCTTACCATTCATAACGTTAATCTCAGTAGCAGCAGTGCCCAGAGAGAATGCGTTGTTGTCATTGCCCTGAGGACCACCCAGCACATAGTGAGCGGCAGCAGTACCACGGCGCAGTGTGATTTCCATCATGGGCAGACCACTGCTCTGGATGGAGTAGATGAGGGACTGCCCCAGACCCAGCAGCTCAGCCACTTCAGCATCGTCACCCACGTCAATACCAGTGGTATCCTGAATCCACACCATTGGGATACGGTCACGGGCACACAAGGTCACAAACTCATTCATCTTAATGAGACCTTGGCGATACAGCTTGCCGCCAGCACCCATAGACTGACCATACTTCTCCATCTTATACTCAGGATAGTTGGGGAATACGCCCTGCTGGTTGGCAACCACGCCCACCAACAGACCATCCAGCTTGGCAAGACCAGTAATCATCTCAGGACCGTAGCCCTTTTTATACTCCCTAAACTGGCTGCCATCAAAGAGACGACCCAGTACAGAGTACATATCATAGGGGCGGTTCTTGTTATTCAGAACCAAATCATACAGCTCTGCATCAGACATTGCAGGAGACTGGGGAGTATCCACACGGAAGAACTCCAGGTCAAAGGAGGGCAGCATGTCCACATACTTCTTGATGGCTGCAATCACACCCTCCTGCTCAGTGTACACTTCACGGAAGAAGCCTGTCTGACCATAGTGGATGGCTACAGATCCGGGAGGATCGGCACGCAGCCCCTTGGTAGCCTCAATCTGAGCCAGGGCAGCTTCCATATCCACATGGGGCTTGGGGTTCATGCCGCCGACAATACCAGCGCCGCCCACGGCCATGTTGGCCTTCTCATGAGCCAGCAGGATGGTTGGGCTGATGGAGTGATAGCCACCACCAGCGGGGTTGGTACCATGGATGCCAACAATCACAGGGATGCCCATCTGGTTCAGCTCAGAATTGCGGTAGAAGGGAGTACCACCACCACGGCGGTTGGGATATACCTTCTCCTGCTGGTCCAGCTCAACGCCGGCACACTCCAACAGGTAAATCAGGGGGATGCGCAGACGCTTTGCAGTGTCACTGCCGCGCAGTAGGTTATCCGCCTGACCAGGCACCCAAGTACCAGCGTGCTTCTTGTTATCGGAAGCAATGATAACACACCACTTGCCATTGACACGCCCCAACCCCTTTACAATAGAGGTTGTGCCAGTCTTATTATCCTCTGGATTGTAGAGGCTGTTGAGGGGGCACCAAGTACCAGCGTCCACCAGCAGAGAAATACGCTGCATTGCGGTCAACTGACCCTTTGCATTCATATCCTCATCCTTCTTGCCGTTGGCAAGTGCATCCACAACTTTATTGTGAATTTCTTCTTCAATCGCCTTCAGCTCAGCCACGTTCTCAGGATTGGGACGAACGGGCTTTCCAACTACGGGCATATTCTGAAAATAACGGGGCATGGAATAGTTACCCAATTTAAATTCCTCCTCAAAAATATTCAGTCACAGACTGGGCAAGGTGAGATGGCTGCTCCCAAAACTCACACAACTGTACAGGTTTCAACCAGATACCCAGCAACAGCAGCAGGAGCAGCAAAATCCATAGGATTCCATCTCGACCTCTCATCTCGTTTTTACTCCTTGGGAACCTTGATAAAGGCCTGACCAGGGTCAATCTCCTCACGGATGATACGGATAATTTCAGGAGAGGGACCCTCAAAGAGCTGGGCACGGGATACATCAATCTCGAAACCAGTGTTCTCCTGTACCATCTCTGGGCTGGAGAAGGGATAGTAATAAGCCAGGTACATGCGCTTGGTCTCCTCGTCAAACTTCATGATACCCAAATCGGTTACTACCATCTGAGGACCACGGTTGCCAGGCAGACCCACCTTCTCACGACCGCCAGGACCATCCATCCATCCACAGGAAGTGATGTAGTCAATCTTGTCCATGAAGCGGCGTTTCTGGTGCTGCATCATGATGATGGTGTTGCAGTAAGTAGCAATACCGTTTGCACCACCGGAACCTGTGAAACGGGTCTGTGGCTTTACATAGTCACCCTTGCCGTAGATACAGGTGGAGTTCACGTTGCCGTATGGGTCAATCTGAGCACCACCGATGAAGGCAATCAGACGATCCTCATCATGCAACCACTCATTTGCCTCAAAGCCAATGAAGCGGATGTTGGGCCACTGAACAGCACAGTGAGCCATAAAGCGGTTATCACCTACAGAACGGGGCACCTCAACAGGATCACAGTCCATCAGACCGCTCTCTACGATGGGATGGCAGGAGGGGCAAACCACGCGCTTTGCGAGGGAAGCACCAATGAGGGGGAGACCAGTACCAACAATGACAATCTGGTTCTCTTTGATATTCTTTGCAATGGCATAAGCCTGCATTTCTTGTTTTGTGTATTTAGTATAATCAGCCATGACAATGTACCTCCCTACTCTTAGTGTCTGGTGGAATAGCCCAGGTGAGGCTCATTCTTCAGACGCATGAGCTGAGCACCACCGATACGGTCCAGCAGCTCCTCATGATCCTTTACTTCATAGACCCACTTGTTCAGGTAATCCGCAAAGGTCTCAGGGATTGCCACACCAGCAGCGGCATCCTCTGCCACCTTCTTTGCCTTTGCAGCAGCCTCTGCCAGCTTCTCATCCTCAGGCTTTGCAGCGGCAGCCTTAGCAGCCTTGTCAGCAGCCTTGGCAAGCTGTGCCTTAGCATCCTCAGCATCCAGATACTTGGAAGCCTTGTCATACTCCTTCAGGTTGTGGGAGTCGTTGTCATAGTAGTTGTAGCACTGAGAGGGCCATGCACCATAGGGGCAGTGAACCACAGCACTGACACACTGACCAAAAATACGGGTCAGAGTGGGGTCCTGACGGATGTACTCATCGCTGACCAGATCCTCACAGGTGACAATGACCTTGCGGGCAGCTACAGCAATATCTACATCGTGGAACTCGTCACCCTCAATGATGCAGGTTCCATCGGGGCTTGCCTTCTGCACATGGATAATTGCGGTATCCAGCTTAGGCACAGGAACGCCCACAATCTTCTCACCAGGATTAAAGGGGTTCTCCATCTCAACACACTTCAGGTTGTCCACCTTGTCCAGAGTTTTTCTCTGCTCCTCGCTAATGCCCCAGTACTTCATCAGACCAGAACCCTGCATCAGACGCACAGGCAGGAAGGGCAGACCAAGGGAAGCGGCATGGAGCTGAAGCATCAGCACATCCTGAGAGTAGTCCTCATAAGTCAGCTCGCCCTTCTCAATGGCAGCACGGAAACGACGGGACACATTGGTATAGCCGGAGTTTGCAGTGTAGCAGTTAATATATGCCTTGACACGCTTCTCACCAATGAGCATATCCCAGTCACCACCAGCAGGACCAGCCCATACAGTAAAGTCCTTCTGACCCTGACGGAGAATCTCAAACACAGCCGCATAGGGCTTACGGTTGGTGGTAAAGCCGCCGAAAGAGATACAATCTCCATTTTCAACGAATTTTTCCACCGCATCGTGCAAGGTGTACACTTTGTTCATAATAAAAACCCCCATTACACTTTTGTCTTTCGACGTACGGTTTCTTGTTTTTTTCTGTTGTAACGGCACTGTTCTCAGCGAGTACGCCGCTCATCGCCTGTCAGTGTAGCACAACATCTGCAAAACTTCTTTTGGGAACTTAGCAAAAAGTTTGCATATCTTCGCTTCCCATGCTATAATACCACAGTACGGTAAATCAGACAAGACTTTCCTCTGTATTTTTTCAGAAATTGTGTATTTTATCAGGAGAATTCAAATTTTATGATTCATGTTGACTTCCACCTTCAATTAAACCACAATGAGAGCTGGAGCATGAGCCGTCTGCACTTTCACGATTACTATGAACTGCTGCTTCCCTTGACAAGCCCAGGCAATATTTTTGTCAATGACCAAGTCTATCCTCTCTGCCGTGGTACACTCTATCTGATTGGAGAAAACACCTTGCACCGCACCATCTCAGATGGTTCTCATGCCCGCTATGTACTCCACATCAGCCGCCAAACACTCTCTGACCTGTCCACATCCCAAACCGATTTTATGCAACTCACCAAACAGAACTTTTCCCGCTCCACCATGGACAATGAACAGATGATCGGCTTGATTGAACAGTTCCAGTCCCTGGAACGCAACAAAAATGACGGTCGTTTTGGAAGTGATATCCGGCAAATTGGTGCATTGTTGGATTTACTGATCCAGGTTGCCCCGATTTTGAACGCTGCCACCGCGGGGGAATCCATTCAAAACAAGGATTTTATACGGGTGTCCCCGATTTTGGACTACATCCGGGATAACCTGACCGAACCACTGACCCTTGACCAGATTGCGAACGAATTTTACATCAGCAAACACTATCTCTGTCGCATTTTTAAAACCGCCACCGGGTTTTCTGTGATGGAATACATCATCTATAGCCGTGTTTTGCGGGCAAGGCAACTGTTAAAAGAAGGGGTAAGTGTGCAACAAGCCGGGGAGCGTTCCGGTTTTTCTGATAACTCCCACTTTATCCGTACCTTTGGGCATTTGACTGGGACTTCACCTGGGCGTTATGCCAGGGAATACCAACATCAAAACCAGCTCCACCTGTTTTCCAATGAAAATCAGCAAAACTAAAATATAAACAAGAAAAGCCAGCAGGAAGTGGGTGCAACATCACTTCCTACTGGCTTTTTGTATGGATTGTGTTCAATTCCTTGGTGGATGATAAAACCTTCCAACCACTTTTTCCGTGGGAATGACATTGATAAACGCCTGTTGATCTATGGCTTTCACCTGATGTGTCAACCCTCTCACCTGCCCATTGGAGATGACAGTATACAACATCATTCTCTTTTCGCCATCATACAGCCCGGTTCCTTCCAACAGTGTGGCGGTATGGTTGGTGGCCCGAATACTGTCACAGACCTGATTCAGACAGGCTTCTCTGACCACAATCAGAACGGTCACCCGTTTGCTCTCTGGGTCCAGCATTTTCAGCACCTGTGTGGCAGAGAACTGAAAAATAATGGAATACATGGCTTTATCCCAACCAAACAGCAGACCTGCAATAGACAACATCATGGCATTTCCCAGCAAAATATAGCTCCATGCGTCAATATTTTTCCGCTCTGCCAGAGCAATGGCTAAGAAATCGGTTCCGCCTGATGTGGTGCGTACATAGAGGCAGAGTGTCACAGAAAGACCATTCACAATACCCCCAAATACAGACACCAGCAACATATCCTCTGTAATGGGAATCACAGGTACAATCCCAGTCAACAAACTGGTCAACACAATCATCAGGCAGGAATACAGGGTAAATCTGCGACCAATAAAGCAAAAACTGATGATGGCAGGAACTGCATTCACAACCAGATTGACCACACTAAAGGGGATCACAATTCCCCAATACTGTTCCAAACATCGCAAAATCAACCGTGCAAGTCCTGTAAATCCACCTGGAAATAAATCTCCAGCATAGACAAAGGTATTGAGATTCACTGCCATCAGGAGAGAGGCTGCAAAAATCACCAAAACACGGATGACTGGTTTTTCCTGCCATGATATGCTGCTGTGCATCACTACCACCTTCTGTTCTTACTTGACCTCTGAAAGCACATCCATATTTTTCATAAAATATTCTACACCAGAGTACAGCGTTGTCAATACAATCACTGCCACACAGATGTTGTTAATCCAGATGGAAATAGGCAATAACATCAAAACAATACACACCATAGTGGATGCTGTTTTGACCTTGCCTGACCAGCCGGCAGCAATGACCCGTCCCTTGTCGGCTGCCACCATTCTCAATCCAGATACACCAAACTCACGCACAATGACCACCAGCACTACCCATGCAGGCATCTGCCCAATTTCCACAAACCACAGCAGAGCGGCTGTCACCAGACATTTATCTGCCAGTGGGTCCATAAACTTGCCGAAATCGGTAATCTGGTTGTAATGTCTGGCAATGTAGCCATCCAGCATATCCGTTAGACTTGCCACTGCAAAAATACCCAGTGCCCAATAATTTGCATATGGTACTCGTAAATAGAGCACCAGTAAAAATGCCGGAATCATGAGTACACGCAATATTGTCAGTTTATTGGCTGTATTCATTGTTTACTCCTCAATTTCTCCTGTCAGGTCCCCATCGGATACCCCTGTGATACGCACCCAGACAAAGGTACCGGCTGGAATCATCCCAGCAGCTGTAAAGTACACATGACCATCAATTTCCACAGAATCTGCATAGGTACGACCTACAAAACACCCTGCCTGACTGTCAAAGCCCTCACAGAGCACCTCCATCACGGTCCCCAGTCTCTGTTCATTATAGGTGTCCATAACCCGTGACTGCAAATCCACCACCAATTCTACGCGGCGGGCTGCCACATCGCTTTCTACCTGAGGCTCCATCTCATAGGCAAGGGTGCCCTCCTCTGGTGAAAACTGGAACACCCCTGCACGCTGGATCTTTTGCTCACGCAGGAAAGCACACAGTTCCTCAAACTCCTGCTCCCCTTCACCGGGCAGCCCACAAATGAGAGAGGTACGGATAACCACGTCCGGAATTTCTTTACGCAGCTTTGCAAGCAGGGCTTCCAACTCTGCTTTTGTACTTTTCCGCCGCATGGCTGTGAGAATTCCATCATTACAATGCTGCATGGGAATATCTAGATAATGTACAATTTTCTTTTCTGTTGCAATCACTTCAATAAGTTCCTCTGTAATTGCCTCTGGATAGAGGTAGTGCAGACGAATCCAATGGAAATTTAATTTGCACAGTTCACGCAACAGGGCTGCAAGGGTGGTTTTTTCCTCCAAATCCTGCCCATAACGGGTGATGTCCTGTGCAATCACAATCAGCTCCTGCACCCCTCTCTGCTCCAGCTCTTTTGCCTCATGCAAAATTGCCTCCACAGAGCGGCTGCGGTATTTCCCTCGAAGCTTTGGAATGATACAGAAGGCACAGCCATTGCTGCATCCCTCTGCAATTTTCAGGTAAGCAGTGTAAGATGGTGTTGTTACAAGACGCTCTCCATCATCATAGGCTTGATGCACACTGGCAAAATGCTCTGCCTGACCTCCTGCCATCAGTTCCTCCACTGCGGTCACTACATCGGTGTAACTGCCTGTACCCAACATTCCATCTACCTCTGGCAGTTCCTGACGGATTTCCTCTGCATACCGCTGTGTCAGACAGCCTGCCACCAGCAGTTTTTTTAGCTTTCCCTGTTCTTTCAGCTTGGCAAGTTCTAAAATATTCTCAATTGCTTCACTTTTGGCTGACTCGATGAAACCACAGGTATTCAGAACTGCTACATCAGCCCCCTCTGGCTCCCCAGTCACACAATGTCCCGCCTCCTGACACAGTGCCATCATCTGTTCTGTATTCACCAGATTTTTGGCACAGCCCAAAGAGACAAACGCTACTTTATATGGCATACAAGTTCGCTCCATTTAATATGATTCTTCCATTTCTGCCCCATACCGCCTCAGTGCCTGTGACACCTCCGACCATGAATAGCCTCTGCGTAAAAGGGCATCTGATACTTTTTTCCACTCCCGTGGTGTTTGGGGTACTGTTCCCTTTAATTTCTTTGCAATCAGTGCATCCAGCACATCATCTGACTGCTCTGACTGCTCCAGAATTTCGTCCCATAGCTCCCGTGGAACACCGCGTCGGTACAGCTCCTCTTTGAGTTTGCCCTGACCATAGCCTTTACGGAGATAGTGCCCAACCAACATGGCACCATATTCTCGGTCATTGAGCAGTCCCAGCTCCTCCAGCCGCTGACAGATTTCCTCTGCTTCCCCTTCTCCTGCCTCCCAGCTTATCAGTTTTTGTTTTAAATCCCTACGGGATACAGGCTTTGCAGCCAATAACTGCAAAGCCTTTTCCTTTAACTTACTGGTATGTGCAGACTGCTGGAGCTGTTCTACTATCTCCTGCTCCAATTCTTTCCCTTCATACAGGGAAAACTGAATCACCTCATGTTCTGAAATACGAAGCAGAGTTCCATCTTCCATCTGTGCAAGCCATCTGCCCTGCACACGCTGGGAAGGTTTTAACTGTTGCAGTCTCATTTATTCCTCTGTTTCACTCACTGGTGTGGGAGCCATCACAGGCGCAGAGGCTGGTTCCTCTTTGTCCTCAAAATCCTCCGCAGACACATCCACAGCACGACCAGCCGCCCGGGCTGCTGCCTGTGCCTGCTTGGACAGGAGCTTAAAGGAGTTCTGGCGGATTTTTGCCTCCAGCTCCTCCATCAAATCGGGGTTATCACGGAGATACTGCTTGGCTGCATCTCTGCCCTGTCCCAGTCTCAGGTCATCCATGGCATACCAGGAGCCGCTTTTTTGAATCAGGTCCAACTTCACACCCAGGTCCAAAATTTCTCCCAATTTTGAGATGCCCTCACCATACATAATATCAAACTCTGCTTCACGGAAGGGAGGAGCCACCTTGTTTTTCACAATTTTGGTACGGGTGCGGCTGCCAATCACCTCAGAGCCGCTTTTCAGTGCTTCTACCTTTCGTACATCAATACGTACAGAGGAATAGAATTTCAATGCCCGTCCACCGGTGGTCACTTCTGGGTTTCCGTACATCACACCCACTTTTTCACGGAGCTGGTTGATAAAAATGACAATACAGTTGGTTTTTGCAATGGAACCAGCCAGCTTTCTCAAAGCCTGACTCATGAGACGTGCCAGCAGACCCACATGGGAGTCACCCATATCACCTTCAATTTCTGCCCGAGGGGTGAGGGCTGCCACAGAGTCCACAACCACTACATCAATGGCACCAGAGCGCACCAGTGCTTCACAAATTTCCAGACCCTGCTCACCAGTGTCAGGCTGGGAAATCAACATGGAGTCAATGTCCACTCCCAATGCACGGGCATAGGTGGGGTCCAGCGCATGTTCTGCATCAATAAACGCCACTTCACCGCCACGCTTTTGTGCTTCTGCCACCACATGCAGGGCAAGTGTGGTCTTACCAGAAGATTCTGGACCATAAATTTCAATGATACGTCCCTTGGGCAGACCGCCAATACCCAGAGCCAAATCCAGAGACAGGGAGCCTGTGGGAATCGCCTCTACCATTACATTTGCATTTTCACCCAGACGCATGATAGAGCCTTTGCCATAGGCACGCTCAATCTGTGCCATTGCTGTCTCCAGTGCCTTTTTCTTGTCCGCAGCAGGTGCTGCACTCTCTGTCATGGGTCGTTTTCCTGTTGCCATAACCATAATTCATCCTTTCCAACCACAACTTTTTTGTGGTTTATCCATTGATTATTCCCTCTACCACACGACCAATTCCTTGGGTATCAGCCGTGATTTTAACTTGTTCAAACCCGTTGTTCCTCAAAATATCAGCTACATCCTCTGCCTGACCAATCCCCACTTCAAACAGCAGACTGCCTCCCAAACACAGGGCATTTTTCCAGTTGGCAGCAATAAATCGGTAAAAATCCAGCCCATCTATACCACCATCCAACGCCATCCATGGCTCATACCCCTTGACTGTCTCCTCCAGTGTTTCAATTTCGTCTGTGGGAATGTAGGGTGGATTGCTGACAATCACATCAAAGTCCCACATCGTCGAACTTGGCATTTCCAGTGCATTGACAGAGGCACAGGTCACTCTGGCATTCAAATCATGCCTGCGTACATTCTGTTTACAAATACGCAGAGCATCCTCAGAAAATTCCCCCAAAATCACACGACTTTCCGGGACATGGACTGCAACGGCAATCCCAATACAGCCACTGCCGGCACACAAATCCAGTACCCTTGCCCCTGCTCCACTGGCTCTTGCTTTTTCAATGGCTCTCTCTGCCAGTACCTCTGTATCCATACGGGGAATGAGCACATCAGAGGACACATACAGGGGAATCCCATAAAATTCCCACTCTCCCACCAGATATGCCACCGGTTCCCCAGCCAGCCGCCGCTCTAGCAGCTTTTCTGCCTTTTGCTTCACTTCCTCTGACACATATAGGGGTAAATCGCGTAAAAATTGTTCCTTTGTCTTCCCAGCAGCACAACAGAGAATCTCCCTGGCTTCCAACTGTGCCCCTTCGATCCCCCTTTTTTTCAAGTCAGCCCTCATATCTAAATACAGGTTGTTATATGTAATTGCCATTCAGACACACTCTCTTTCTCTCCCATCCTATCGCACCGACCTACCATGCGTCCTCACCTTTGCGCTCTGGTAACACCAGCTCCAACGCCTTAATTCCCACTTCAATCATAGAGTCATCTGGCTCAAAAGTGGTGAAATTTTGCAGCCAAAGCCCTGGTGCAGTCATAAAACTGGTAATGGGTCCATCGTGACGCCCTGCCCAGCGGTTGAACTCATAGCTTACCCCCACAATCACAGGAAGCATGACAAGGTGTGCAAGAAAGCGAAGCAAAACATGGTCAATGGGATACAATGCAAATACAATCGTGGATACGAGAATCGAAATGGCAATCACCATAAAAAGAAAACTGGTGCCACATCTGGGGTGATGACAGGGCTGTTTCCGCACATTTTCCACAGTCAGCGGCAGACCTGCCTCATAGCAGAAAATCGTCTTGTGCTCTGCCCCATGATATTGAAACACACGGTGAATTTCTTTCAGTTGAGAACACAGTGCCAAATATCCCACAAAAATCGCCAGTTTAAACACACTTTCCGCCACATTGCGTACCAACATGGAATCTGTGAATAAAGTCACCACGGTACCCAGCAGGGTTGGGAGCAGAAAAAAAAGACCAATGGACATTACAATACCCAATACCACAGACAGTGTGGTAAAAAAGGACACTGCTTTTTCATCCCCCAGCTTATTTTCCAGCCACTGTTCCAGTTTAGAGGGTTCCGCTTCCTCCTCCCCATCTTCTGGATAAAACTCCGCGGAAAACATCAGGGCTTTCACACCCTCTACCATAGAAGCCAAAAATGTGACGACGCCACGGATGAGAGGCAACCCAAGCACAGGAATCCTATCCTTAATCCATTTCAACTCTGTTTCCTGGATGGCAAGCTCTCCATCTGGTTTTCGGACAACCACAGCCTGCTTTTTGGGACCTCTCATCATAATCCCCTCAATCAGTGCCTGTCCTCCACACATAGTCTTAAACCCCTTCACCCGGCAGGCAGGGGATTGGTTGTATTGTTCTTTCTGCATCAACCACTGTCTCCTTCTTCGTTGGCAGGTCCCTCCCCGCCATTATATCAAATGTTCGATTGAAATGCAAGGAATTTTTAGAACTTACGTTTCAACTGGCAGTGTCACTGTCACCTGACAGCCGCCGCCCTGTGCATTTCCAATTTCCAACACACCCTCATGGCGTGTGACAATTTCCTCACAGACTGCAAGACCAATCCCGGAACCTCTGGCTTTGGAACTGCCCTTGTAAAATTTATATTTGACGTGGGGCAGTTCTTCTTCTGGGATTCCTGGTCCATAATCTCGAATGAAAATAGAAGCTGACTCCCCATTCTGTACCAGTGTCACATCAATCCGCTTTCCTGAGCCACCATGTTTTGCAGCATTGTCCAGCAGGTTACAGAACACCTGTCTCAACCGTTCTGGGTCGCCGCTGATGGGTACCATCTCCTCTGGGCAGTCCTGATAGTTTAACTCAATGCCCTCACGTCGGAAAAATTCCCTGTATGTGTAGACTGCATCCTCCAGCTCTGCCTTCAGATCCATCAACTCCACCGACAAGGTAAAGCGACCATCGGACATTCTGGAAAATTCCAGCAACTCCTCCACCATGTTGGTCAATCTTCTTGCCTCAGAGACAATGATATCCAGACCCTTTTTCACATCTTTGGCGTCTCGCAACTCTCCACTCTGGATGGTCTCTGCCCATCCGGTAATGGCAGTCAATGGGGTGCGCAATTCATGGGACACAGAAGAAATAAATTCCGACTGTGTCTTCTCCGATTGCCTGATTTTCATAGACATATTGTTGATGGTATCAGTCAGTTCCCCAATTTCAT
Organism: uncultured Oscillospiraceae bacterium; assembly: GCA_944383165.1. Taxonomy (GTDB): domain Bacteria; phylum Bacillota; class Clostridia; order Oscillospirales; family Oscillospiraceae; genus Lawsonibacter. Next base: position 9,635 of record CALWON010000004.1, on the reverse strand, counting down.
CATCATACTTTTTTTCAATCTGTATGCCGTAACTGCCATCTGCAATCAGGCGGGCTGTATCTGTAATGCTGGCCAATGGCTCTACAATAGAGCGTACAAAATACAGGTTAGAGAAGTACACCAAAGCCAAAATACCGCCACATGCCAAACAGGCAATGGCAATGGTGAGAAAAAACTGCCAGTCAATGCCAACCAATGAGGTGACATATCGCACTACAGCCACCAACTGCCCATGATAGAGAATGGGTGCAGATGCTGCCACAATCCGTTCCCCAGTGTGGGGGTCTGTCCCCATCCATGCTGTAGCATCCAGATTATTCAGTGCTCCCTGTATGTCTGGTGTCTCTGGTGTGGTTCCCGCTGCCAAATCATTACTGGAATATTGTACTGCCCCTGTGGTGTCCAGAAATTGCAGCTCCATTTTTGTTTTCCCTTCAAATTTCTGTACCGCACTTTGGGCACTGCTCCAATACTGGCTGCTGGTAAAAGAGGCAAAGCCTCCTGCATCATCCGCTGCTCTCCGTTTTAAATCATTCATGGTTGTGGAGTAATAATAACCCCACATAGCAGTGGAAAAGGTTCCCAAAGCCACCGCCAGCACCACAAGCACAACACCTACACTGTTAATCAGCCATCGGCGACGAATACCCCTTATTTTTACTTTGTCTGTTACCGCTATTTTTTTGGCCATACCCTATCGCCATCCTCTTTTTAGCTGCCCCACTTGTAACCATAACCCCACACCGTATTCACATAGATGGGCTTTGTTGGGTTATCCTCAATTTTGATCCGCAGTCTGCGAATGTTCACATCCACAATTTTCAGCTCTCCAAAATAGTCCTTGCCCCACACTGCATCCAAAATTTCCTCTCTGGACAGTGCCTTTCCCTGGTTTTCCATAAAAAGCTTTACAATACCATACTCTACCTGCGTCAGCTTGACCTTTTGGTCATTTTTTTCCAAGGTTCGGTTTCTGGTATTCAAGCGAAATGGTGGATAGACAATTTCTTCCGCAGCGGCTGCCTCCTCATCTCCACCAGTACGCCGAAACAGAGCATCCACTCTGGCTGTCAGCTCTGCCGGGGAAAAGGGCTTTGTCACATAGTCATCGGCTCCGGTCATCAGCCCAGTGACCTTGTCCATCTCCTGTGTTCTGGCTGTCAGCATGATAATGCCAATTTTGTTGTCCATTGCCCGAATACGGCGACAAACTTCAAAACCATCAATCCCTGGAAGCATAATATCCAGCAGGGCAACTTTGATCCCCGGATTCTGCTTCAATATGGCAAGTGCATCCTCTCCTGTCCCTGCCTCTATGGTCTCATAGCCTGCCCGCTTCAGGTTAATAACCACAAAACTGCGAATATTTTCCTCATCCTCTAATACAAGAACTTTCTTCACCATGATCAACCTCTCACTGATCTCTACTAATCTTCCCAATCGCTTTGAATCAGATGGAACGCCGCCTGCAAGTCCACCTCACTCATACCCCAATCCCAGTCGATTTCATAAAAGGCTGCTGCATATACTGCATCACTCTCCCTGCGTAGCTCAAACCGATTGGAAAGGGTTGCCCGCTCAAACTGACTGGTAAATTTGTAAACAACAAGGAATGGCTCCTCGTCCTCCCCATCTTTGTGATAAAAAATCACCGCTCTCTGTCCACTGGTACCGTCATTTCTCCGCAACACAATCTGATTTTTCCAATTCTCAGGAATGATAAGGTACCAACCATCCGAAATATTGTGGAGGGTTGTACACATTTTTACCCTACCCCCGTTAGCGGTATACTGGTACCAGTCTATCAACCAAAAATCAGATGCAGTCAAATCTCCAGCACTAGGCGCCACACTAGGTACAGGTAATTCCAAAATTCCATCTGCATTCACATCGGAAGGCTCCAAATCCACATAGCGGTCCAAATGCTCTACGCTGATCCCCCGTTCTCCCAGACTGACATTGACAAACTGGCTGTCCTGATAGGTCAGAACATCCACTACATGCCGTCCATCCTGCAATTTGCTGGACACATAAATGGCACGAACAGGCACACTTCCTCCTATGTAGTTCTGTTTAATCCCATTTTTTTCCAGGCTTTCAATCCCTGTTGACAGAGGGGCTGTAGACTCTACCACAAATGCGCCTTCTTGATACCCATAAATTTCCACTACGCTCCCAGTTCCACCAACCCCCACACGGGCAATGGCAATTTCATTCCTGGTATCCTCATCAATATCACACAAAGTATATCCACTATATGCTGTGGAAAGTAACTCTGTTGCCCGATACTTTTTTAGGTCTAATGTCTTTTCCTGTTGGATCTGCGGGGTTGTTGCGGCTTTTGCCACCTCTTTGGTGGATAAACGGTTGATATTCTGCTCAACTGCTTCCTCTATAGAGTAAGCCCCCAGCAGATAGGACCCTGTCCCCATTTGCCAACTGACCACCACTTCTTGATGACCGCTGCCATCCAAATCCACATAGTCCACCCGATAAATGGCAGAACCATTCCCTTCCACTACAGCACTCATTTGATAGGTGTCCTCTGCTGTTTTGGTAAAGAAACAGATTTTTAAAGGTTTCTCTGCCTCTGGGATACGGAAAAAGGTCACCGCAGTTTCTCGGACCTTGTCTCCATCTAAATCCTGAAGCTGTACAAGGGCTGTATTATCCCCACTCATCACAGAAGTGTCATTGACCTCTGCACCATATTCCTGCGCCAATGCATTTTTGACATCCTTTATGGTCTGTGTCAGACTCAAATAGTCTGCTGACCGCTCTGGGCTCTGGTAGAGATCCTCCGGTGTGCGAAAAAAACAGCCTGATAACAGCGTCATCACACATACTGTGACTATCCACAGTATGATCCCTCTTTTTTTCACAGCCTTCACCTCGATTTCCTATTTGGCTTTTCTCGTCACTGTCTGTTATCATACCATAAAAAAACACAAATGAATATGGATTTTTTGAAAATCTTTCCCCTTCCAATTTCTGTTCTTTATAGATAAAAAGCTGCCAAAAGGCAGCTTTTTATCTATACTCTATGGAATGGAAATGACCTGCCCAGAAAACAGTGGGTGCAACCGCTCTCCAAGACAGGTTTTGAGCAAGGCAAAGGCTTGATCTCCAGTGCAGTGACCTGTATACACCTGTTCCACACCCTCCTGAATGAGTGCATCTGCTATGGTCTTTACATATTCCTCTGAACAGTTCATACCACTTTCACTGGTTCGGCTGAACAGATGCAGTCCTCCAATGACGGCATAAATTGGTTTTTGCAGTTGCTCCTTCGCCGTTCTCACAATGTTGACAATTCCATTATGGGAACAGGAGTTACACACCACAAGCCCCCTCTCACCCTCCAACACAAGGGAGTGTTCATGGTGGAATGTATCAGGGATGAAAGTATCCTGTGCCATCTTCTCCAGTAAAGCAGTTTCCCGGCTGGCAAATTGTGGGTCAATGTGCCCCTGTGGAATCAACCAAACCCCATCACTGAGTTGATATTTTCCTGTCACCTGCTCAAATCGCTCCCGCTCCTGCTGCCAGAGTTCCCGATGGATTCCCACAAATCTGGGGTCTCCTGTGGAAACAGAAAAATATGCACACTCTGCCCCCTGTTTCAAATACACTTTTGCGGTTGTGTTTTCCTGAAAAAAGCGTCGGAATCCATCTGCATGGTCATAGTGCCCATGGGAAAGTACGCCAAACTGAACCGTAGATAAATCAATGCCCAACGCCTTGGCATTGTCTATTGCACTGCCAGAAGAGCCTGCATCCAATAAGATGTTCTTTCCTCTATATTCAATATGTAGGGATAGCCCATGTTCTGCACACAACCCACAGCCCTCTGGTGCAGTATTCTCAATTAACACAGTCAGTTTCATGTCAAATCCTCTTTTTTCCCCTCATAACCTGTCAAGTCGTGAATCCACTTGCCGCTTTTCAATCTCCAGACACCAATTCCACATTTAAACGCCGCCTCTGCACTCATGGCAAGATACACCCACAAAATTTCCATCCGCAGTACAGCACCAGCCAAAGCGGCCAGAGGAATGGCAACCAGCCACAGTGGAATTAGGTCAATGAGTGTGGCCGCTTTCACATCGCCGCCACCACGCAACACACCCACAATATTACAGTTATTAAAATCTCGTACCGGCATGACAAAGGCAAGCACGGTTAACATCATGGTTGCCACCTGACAGGCACCTGGAGACAGATGGAACAGCGGGAAAAACCACTTGGGGGCAACGAAATAGGTAAACAGCAAGAGACCGCCACCAATTACAGTTCCTGCCGCCGCTGCCAATGTGTTAAGGGTCAGCCCAATTTCATATACCACATGGGAACGACCTGCCCCAACTTCCCTGCCAATGATGATGGAGGCTGTACCAGCAATGCCAAACGCTGCCACCATGCACAATTTTTCCACGTTACCTGCAATAGTATAAGCTGCCAGAATTTCTGTACTGCCCTCCATATGCCCCATGATGGTGGGAAAGACTGCTGTACCCATACCCCACATGGTTTCATTGCACACCACTGGACCGCCATATCGGATGAATTTTCCCACCATATACCGTCCAGGGCAGAGCAGACCAGATAACTGGAAACGGAAGGTGCTCGTCCTCACCATATGGACCACTACAATACAGATTTCCACAATACGGGCCATCAATGTGGCAATGGCTGCCCCTTCTACACCCAATTTCGGTGCGCCCAGATTTCCGAAAATCAGCACCCAGTTGAGAAACGTGTTGGTTCCCATAGAGGCTGCCAGAATATACATACCCAGTTTGGGACGCTCCATACTGCGCCATGCGGCAATATAAACCAATGTAACACCATTGAGCACATAGGAAATTCCAATAATACGGGCATATTTTGCTGCCAATGCAATCAATTTTGGCTCATTTCCAAAGAAACTCAGAAATTCTATGGGAAACATCCATAAAATCAGGGCAAAGGTAATGGACACCAGATTGACTGCCCACAGAGCCACACCAAATACTCGGTTGATGGCATCCCGGTCCCCTTTGCCCCAATATTGGCTAATCAAAACCGTAGACCCACTTTGTACACCAAAGAAAAAGAGCTGAATGACAAAAACGGGGATATTCGCCAGTGTCACCGCCGCCATAGGCTCCTCACCCAACATACCCACCATAAAGGTATCAGCCATAGCCAGTGTACTGGTGATTAAATTCTGCAAAATCATAGGAGCTGCCAACGCCCCTACCCGTCGATAGAAATTCCCTCCACGACGCAAATATGAAAACATGATATGCTTCCTCCTCTTTAGGAAAGACTAATAAATAGTTGCTTGCTTACCTGTACCAGCCCCTCCGCCAGTGCTTCTACATCCTCTCTCGTTGTCTCTTTTGAAAAACTGATACGCAATACCCCATCCAGCTCCTTTTTGGGAAGTCCCAAAGCAGCATAGACATGGCTGGCTTTCCCTTTGTGGCAGGCAGAACCAGAAGAGACACAAATCCCCATATCTCCCAACACCCTTACCACCACTTCACTTTTGTAGCCTGGCATGGTGATAGTCAAAATATGTGGGGCTGTTCCCTCCCCTACTCGCTTTACATTGGGCAGTTTTTCCTGTAATAGTGTCCACAGCAGTTCTTTTTGCTCTCTCATATGGGCAACTATCTGTTCCATTTGCTGACAGCCCACCTGTACCGCCGCTCCAAAAGCGGCAATCTGTGCGGTTGCCTCGGTGCCGGAACGCAACCCATGTTCCTGCCCTCCGCCACGAATCATAGGTGGCAGCTTTACCCCTTTACGGATGTACAGCGCACCAATTCCTTTTGGTGCATGAACTTTATGCCCACTGATGGACAACAAATCTACACACAGCTCTTTGGGATAACATGGTACTTTCAAAAATCCCTGTACTCCATCACAATGGAACAGTGCCCTGCTATTGTACTCTTTTAAGCACCGACCCACTTCAGCAATGGGCAAAATAGTACCCAGTTCATTGTTCACCAGCATCATAGAAACCAGAACAGTATCCTCTCGCAGTGCCTCCTCTACCTGCTGGACAGAGATTCTCCCCTGCCTGTCTGGTTTCAGGTAGGTCACTTCATAACCACTGCGCTCCAGCTCCTTACATGGTTCCAGCACAGCACTGTGTTCTATGGCTGTTGTAATGATGTGTTTGCCCACTCTGCGGTTCAGTTCTACCGCTCCATATATGGCCCAGTTGTCCCCTTCTGTGCCACAGGAAGTAAAAAACACCTCATCCTTTTGACAATGCAAAGCCTTTGCAATTTCGTTGCGCCACCGCTCTGTGGCTGTGCCTGCATCTGTGCCAAATGGATAACGGGCAGAGGGATTTCCCCAGCCGCCAGTCATGGCATCTACTGCCGCCTCTACCGCTTCCCGACAAACGGGAGTGGTAGCTGCATAGTCAAAATAATGTCCCATTCTCTGTTCTCCTCATCCTCTGTCAAATTCAAAAAGTACTGTCATTCTATTCGCTTACCCAAAGAAAGTCAAGAGAACCGATAAGATTCTATTCCCTAACTCTGCCATCTGTGTTATAATCAGCTTAACAAGAAATTGACAGGTTTCTTTTGCTGTCATCATTCTATTTCTTTGCTCCATCAGATGTCTACCTCTGCTGATGGAGCCAGTTCACGAAAGGGGGAACTTTCTTTGTATCAGCCAATTTGTTATGTTGTAGGGGCCATGCCCCTGTCCTGGTCTCTGTGCCCACATCCCGGCTCTGAAGATATGCTCATTGCCGCCGATAAGGGCTATGAGGCACTGTCTGCCTATGGTGTGCCACCTGATTTGGTGGTAGGCGATTTTGATTCTCTGGGACATAAACCCAACCACCCCAATGTGGTACAGCTGCCCACCGCCAAAGATGACACGGACATGGTATACGCTTTGCGTGAGGGTCTGAACCGTGGGTATCGCCGCTTTGTGCTGCTCGGTGGTGTGGGAGGACGTTTAGAGCATACTCTAGCCAACTTACAGGCACTGGCATGGCTCACCACCCAAGGCGCACAGGGCATTCTTGCGGGAGAGGGTACCGTTGCTACTGTGCTCCACGATGAAACCATGGTATTTCCCAGTGGTCTCTCTGGATTTCTCTCCACCTTCTGCCTCAGTGGGGAAGTCCATGGGGTCACTTTGAAAAATCTCAAGTTTGAACTGGAAGGGCAGACCCTTTCTGCCAGTTTTCCTCTTGGGGTAAGCAATGAATTTCTGGACAAACCAGCCCAGGTCACAGTACAGGATGGCACCTTATTATTGCTTTGGAGAGACCAGGGTAATTTCTATCAAATTCTGCCCCAACTCTGGGCAAGAGAGAAAAATAGGGAGGATACTGCCCAATGAATCAGGTAAAAGCATTGGTTTTGGCTGCCGGAAAGGGAACACGGCTACAGACAGAGGGCATTGACCTTCCTAAAGTCATGCGTTTAGCCAACGGAAAACCACTCCTGCACTATGTTCTGTCTGCACTGGATTTTTTACCAGAAGAAGATGTAATTTTAGTAGTGGGCTGGAAAAAAGAGGCTGTTCTCTCTGCCTATCCCAACCATCCCTATGCACTGCAAGAGGAACAGCACGGCACTGGTCATGCTGTCCAGTGTGCTGCCCATCTGTTGGAGCACTACGACGGTCATGTGATTATCTGCTGCGGGGATGCACCTATGATGAAGCGTGAAACCTTCCAATCATTGGTACATACCCACCTGACAGAAGGAAACGCCTGCACCCTGTTGTCTGCACATCTGGAAGAAGGCGGCAACTATGGTCGTGTCATCCGTGAAGCAGATGGAAGTTTTGCCTGTATTGTAGAAGATAAGGACTGCACACCAGAACAGAAAACAGTATGCGAGGTCAATACAGGTACTTATGTATTCCACGCCCCAGAACTGCTCTCTGCTCTGCAAAAGCTGACCAACAACAACGCACAGGGGGAATTGTATCTCACCGATGTTCCCGCCCTGATGAAAGCAGCCGGGCACCGTGTTGGGCTGTGTGATACCTGCTCCCCTGTAGAGATGTTGGGGGTCAACACAGTGGAACAACTGCATGAAGTGGAAATTCTACTGCAAAATACATAACTTTCTGTGTTCTGACACTTGTATTTTCTCTTTTTATATGGTATACTGAGTATCCTGATTTGGATAAACTGAAACAGAGGGGGGTGTCTGCATGGGAGAAGGAATCAAGATTGTTGCAAAAAACAGCAAAGCATTCCACGATTACTTCATTGAAGAAAAGTATGAAGCCGGAATTGAACTTGCAGGCACTGAAGTAAAGTCCATTCGACAGGGGCATGTGAATTTAAAAGACTCCTTCTGCCATATCAAAGATGGGCAAATGTGGGTCATTGGAATGCACATCAGCCCATATGAGAAAGGGAATATTTTTAATAAAGACCCTTTACGTCAGCGGAAGCTGCTTATGCACAAGCGGGAAATCCTAAAACTCTTTGCCCATATTAAACAGGATGGCTATTCACTGATTCCCCTTGCCATTTATTTTCGTGGTTCCCGTGTGAAATTGGAATTGGGTCTTGCCAAGGGTAAGAAACTCTATGATAAGCGGGAATCGGCTGCCAAACGGGATGCCAAACGTGAAATGGACCGGACCATGAAGTCTAAAAATAGTAGATATTAAACTAGAATAGGAGTGTTTCCAATGGCTCAGAATCCTATTGTCACCATTGAAATGGAAAATGGTGGAATAATGAAAGCGGAACTCTATCCTGAAGTTGCACCCAACACAGTCAACAACTTTATCAGTCTCATTCAAAAGGGATATTATGATGGTCTCATCTTCCACCGTGTCATCCCCGGTTTTATGATTCAGGGTGGCTGCCCTGAGGGAACTGGTATGGGTGGTCCTGGCTACTGCATCAAGGGTGAGTTTACCAACAACCGTTTTCAGAATGATTTGAAACATCACCGTGGAGTTTTGTCCATGGCTCGCACCATGGCTCCCAACTCTGCCGGCAGTCAGTTTTTCATCATGGTAGAAGATGCACCCCATCTGGATGATGACTATGCCTCCTTCGGCAAGGTCATTGAAGGCATGGAGGTTGCCGATGCCATTGTGAATACCAAACGTGACTGGAACGACAGACCCCGTGAGGTACAGCGTATGAAAAAAGTTACAGTAGATACCTTTGGTGTGGAATATCCAGAACCTGAGAAGTGCTAATCCTATATAAACTTTCCCTTCTGTGAAGGTTTCCTTCACAGAAGGGGCTTCCAACTCTCTTTTCTATCTGGGGGCGTACCGGTTTCGACGGGGATACGGAAGTGAAAATAGCGGGTGGTGGCGTCTGACCACCTTAAAACGGACATTCTTTATAAATTAAAGAACAACGAAAATTACGCTTACGCTGCTTAATTAACAGCAGCCGTCTAACCCAGAAGGACCACGGTCTGGGATTAGGCGTCGTTTTGTGGTGAACGTGCGTCGGCAAAGCTTTGAGCTGACCATGTACAATGAAGCTTACCTGACTGACGGGCGTGACGGCTTGCCTGTCAGGAAGGGAACGGGGCAGTCACGCTGCCCACAATAACCGTCTGCACCCGGAGAAGTTTTCATGGAAGGATTTTCGGACGGGGGTTCGACTCCCCCCGCCTCCACCA
>CALWON010000003.1 GCA_944383165.1 uncultured Oscillospiraceae bacterium | reverse complement strand
TGATTTTGATTGGCGTCCACATTGGAAGTAATCACTCGAAAGTGGTATGGCTCTCCCCCATAGTCAAACCACTCCTCCACTCTGGATTCTCCAAAGATAGTGGTGGCTACCTGCTGTACCGCAGCAGCCGTTCCCAGATGTGCTGAAACTCCCATAGCATTGCGAATCAGTGCTCTTTTGGTTTCAATGGGATAGCTCTGCTCATAAGTTGCAATCCGAAATTCTACAGCCAGATAGTCAAGTGCCTGGTGCTCCATGTGATCAAGAGCAGAAAAAACACCAACACCATCTGCCATTTGTACAAGCTTTGTAACCTGATTTCCAATGGCATATGCCAAAGCCTGTACTTCTTGATGATTTCTCAGATTTTCAGGCAGGCAGTCTGTCAATCTGGATGCAATCAGTTCAATCATCCTCAAGCCCTCCATAGGTCACAGTAGAACCAGAAAGAGAGGGAACTGCGGTTTCCCCTACCTTGGTATAGGTGGGAGCTGTCACCTCCACTCTCTTTGCTCCTGCTCCCATCACAAGTGCCACCAATTTAGAGGGGTTAATGTCCCGTCCAATGGCTCTTTGCCAGCTCTGATAGGTCTGTACTGCTTTTTGCACCTCATTTTGAATGGCTGCTGCCTGGTTGCTGTCGCTCCGATTGATGTAGTAGGTCAGGGCAATGGAGTAGCTGACTTCCTGAGGGGCTGACACTTCCACCAAATCGGTCAGGGGTCTGATGTTGTTGTTCATCAGATACTCCTGTAATCCTTCAATCAGCTCAGGACCTGGGCTGGTGCCATCGGTCTGTAAAAAGACAATATGGACTCGCCCTGGCTGGTTGTCATTGGTTGCTACTACATCACCCACTACAGGGCTGTATTGCTTGGCGTGGTAAATATAGCTCCGTTCTGGTCCTGCGGTGGAGTAAGCACTGGGAGCCAGATAGACACGTTCTGCCAGATTATCATCGCTTTCTCGGTTAGCTCCACCCTCACTGACGGTCAGATTGGATACATTAGCCACAAAAGCAATTGGGTCTACCAGAGTGGAAATTTCCCCTATTGCAAACCCATTGCCCACCGTTCCAGTGGTGGTGCAGGTAGCTGGCAAATCCACAAAAAGAGAACCAATTGGAATTTCACCATAGTAATCTGTGGCAAAATAGATTGCATTTCCAGCAGACAGCCGTGTTCCCTGTGGAATGGCAGTGGTGGAATCTCGTACCGCAGATAAGGTAAATCGAATGGTAGTGGTTGCTGCTGTGGCTGGAAGTCGCTGTACCCCTTTCAAAAGAGCAACATTATCCAGAAAATCTCCATAGCTGTATTTGAGCAGATTCTGTTTGCCTGCTCGGTCGATGTACTGCATTGCCTGATAGAGTTGGGTAGCAGCGGCATTGAGAATCATACGATGAGGAGAGGACTGTGCAAGGGAAATGGGTGTGCCTTCTGCCTGGCTCATGTACTGCTCAAAATCTGCAACCATCGCATTTTTGATGTCATCTACCGTTTTTCCATCAATAAAAGAGATATCCGGGGTCTGGTCAATGGCTTGAATACTAGACACTTGTAATCACCACCTTCGGTATCAACTCTCCTAGTTCCCCTTTGGTGAAGCTCACCTGCTGTACCTTCACCTCAGGCACAAACTTTGATGTTTTTTCAACGATTTCTGCCACAAACAGGCTTTTTGCCACTTCGCTGGGACGGTCTAAGAAATCCATATTCAATCCAAAATCTCGTGCAAGGGGCATGGTTCCAACACGGGTGGAATAGAGCAGCTTCAAATAGCTGTCCAGCTGTGCCACTATATCCCCTGTGTGCAGGGTATGCAGTTCAAATTCAATAGGAGCAAAGGTCATGTATATTCCTCCAATGAGATAGACAGTGTGGCACGGTACAGCTCTCCAGATGCAAATACAGTGTCCCATGTCTGACTGACACTTGTCAGGCAGAACGGGTTTTCTCCCACAGGTCTCAGACCAATAATCAGATATTCTGCATTGCCCTTTTCCACCATTTCTGTGATTGCATCCAATGTGGCTCTCGGTTTTACTCCATGAGTGGCACTAAGCTGTATGGTGAAACTCAAAGTTTTTGCTCCTGGCCCTAAATACTCCCGTTTGGGCTTTGTCAATGCCACTTCGTGGCTGCTCCATCGGCTGGAGGCTTCCAATGTCATGTCTTGAAAGGTAAAAATCCTCTGGTCGCTGGTTTCAAATACAATCTTAGAGCCTAATGTACCAATCATGGGGAAATCACCCGCCCATTCACAATGACCTGAGCTCCATTTAGGGTCAGACTGCCTTTTGTTGTGATAGAAAGGACAGAACCATCATAGGAAATGACAGCTTGCCCGTTCTCATTGCCCAGCTGGTGGCAAAAGACACCTTTTCCACTGGTAGCAGGCTGATTTTCCTTTGTCCAGAACTTACCCAGCACTACCCCTGCACCACTGGTGGATAGCCCTGCAACCAGCACCAAATCTCCTACCTGTGGCATGTGGTAGACCTCTGAGAGCATAGGCATCGGTGGGGAAACACTATTTCCACGGTCTGGATAGGTCACTCTCACCATACCCTGTTCATAATCAATAGATGATATTTTCCCTATTTTCATGGAATCCCTCCTATGGTGTCAGTGCATTGGCAGCAGAAATCAACAAAGTGTCCAGCCATGGGACAGCAGAAGCATTGGCAGACCAATAATCAGGAGAATTGATTGCTCCTTTGGCTGCCAGCACAGAGAGTGCCTCCGACAACGTGGTGACACTGCTGCCACCCTGATTGGTTCGGATGATAGCAGACAAACTGAGAATCAACCCATCCAAATAGGGCAAATCCTTTGCATGAATCAGCCAATAGTCTGGAGAAGCCATCACTCCCACCAGTGAGAGCCGTGTCACTGCGTCCTGTAACGCTGCATCGGTCATATTGTCTACCAGGGACAGCTCCAACCCCATGGTGTACCCTGAGCCGATGGTATGTGTAATGCTGTCAATGAAGTATTTTCCTGATAACAATCCCAGTCCCACCAGGTCAATACACTGACTGGCTACCAGTTTGGCATTGCCCATGATGGTAATACTGGCAGTAGTGGCACTGTGATTTGCCTCGTCTATGGCTGCCTGTAACTTTCGCTGTGCATCTGCCTGACTGCTTGCCTCACCGGACACCACCAGAAGGCGTGTACCGCCTCCCAGTGTGGCTGTGATGGTTTGTTCTGTATATGGGTCGGTATAACTGTACTGACCACCTGTATAAGTACCAGCAAGAGAAGTTGTCCAACTATAATCCTGCAATTCCTCCACAGATATCGTTCCAACAGAATCCCGTTTTTTATATTCTTCACGGTCATACACCACCATTTTCTGTGCGTACACCTTGAAGGCGTAGCCATAATCCTCACACAAGGACTGGTAAAACTCTGCATCCGTCTGCTGGCTCTGTTCCACGCTGATCAGCACCAGAGGAACTGCCTCCACATCCCAAATAAAGCGGATTCCGGCTCGACTGGCAATCTCTTTGCCAATCTCCTCCACTGTTACCTGCTCCCACACCTTATCTCGTTTGGTACCTGCAAACCCCCCATCTGCCGGAGTAGAAACCCCTTGTATGGTTGCAGTTTGAGGAAACCCAGAGAAGGAGTAAGAATCCAGAATAAACTGTCCCAGAGGCAGGGTTCTGCTGTCTCCTTCTTTGTCCCAATGCTCTAAATGAATTTCTCCATAGAGAGAGTCCCCCTTTTGTGGCTTCCATGCGGTAGACCACTGTAGTCCATTGTTACGGAGCGACAGTTCCAGACTGTCTGCCTCCCCACAGGCTGGATCTGTGTAGGTGGCAGACAGCAGGAAATCCTTCAGCTTTGTGGTAACCGCAGCTCCATTCCATGTCAAGTCGATGGTTGCTCTGCGTGTTTTCATCCAGACACCCTCCAGATGGGCAGTTGACTGCTACTTGTGGTGGGCAAATCTGGCACTTGAATCACCACACCAGCATCAAACACAAAGGTATCTACCAATGGGAGGTTATGTTCCATCAAATAGCCAACATAAGAGGTACTTCCATAAACCTGATAAGAAATGGCATCCCAGACATCCCCCTCTTTTGTGGTGTATGTAGTTGCCATGCATTGCCCACCTCCTTACACTGGAGCAAATTTCTTTCGCTTTTCTTCCTCTTTCATCTGCTTATAGAGCCGTTTGAACTCTGCAAAACTCAGGCGTCCAGCTTCTACAGCCTCCTCTTTGGTCACATTTCCATAAAAATGGAACACAGGAGCAAACTGCATCACTGAGTTTCCGTTCTCAGTGGGCTTATTGTCTTTTGGTGGATTTGTGCCAGTGTACTGCTTCAGTAACTGGGCAAGCTTGCTCAGAGGCAACACAGCTTCTGGCTCGCTTCCCTCACCAATTTCTGCAAGGGTAGCACTTGTGGCGATACCACCTTTGGCAAGTTGTGGAATGGTGGGAAGTGCAAATCCAAAGGTTTGCCCTGCCAAATCTCCTGGTACCCAGTCCGGTACTGTGAAACTCAGACTATTGATTTGCCCGATGATATAGTTGATAGCAGAAATAACTGCATTGATAGGAGCTTTTGCCAAATTACCCAACATGCCAAACAAGTTCCCGAAGATATTCACGATATTCTGCCATGCCCCTGTCCAGTTCCCTGCAAAAACGTTGTTGATAAAGTCAATGATGTTGTTGAAAATGGCTTTTACGTTATCAACGGCTGCAAGAATGCTTTTACCCCATGCACCTACTACAGCAGCAGCTCCAGGGAAAGTGACAGAAAACATGTCCCACAATTTTAATGCTTGTGCCTTTATAGTGTCCCAGTTTTGGTAAAGGAGTACACCAGCAGTTATAAGTGCCATAATAGCTGTAACAGCCAATCCCATAGGTCCAGTTGCAAATTTTATTGCAGTACCCAATGTGTAAGATGCAACTGTTGCTGCTTTTTGCGCTACTGTATTTACAGTTGTAGCAGCTGTGTGAGCTCCTGTCACTGCTGTATCCTTTACCTTTGCTGCTGTACTGACCACAAAAGAGGCTGCTGTATTGACTCCATTACCTGCCATTCTCGCTATGGTACTGGTCTTTACTGCCACAGTATTTGCAATAGTTGCTACAGTATCCTTCGCCTTTGCTGCTGTACTGACCACAAAAGAGGCTGCTGTACTGACCCCATTACCTGCCTTTCTGGCTATATTACTTGCTTTTACTGCCGCAGTGTTTGCAATGGTTGCTGTGGTATCCTTTGCCTTTACTGCTGCACTAACTGCAAAAGAGGCTGCTGTACTGACTCCATTACCTGCCTTTCTGGCTATACTACTTGCTTTCACTGCCGCAGTATTTGCAATGGTTGCTGCGGTGTCCTTTGCTCTCATAACTGCATCTTTTGCAAGCAGACCATAGATTGCCACTGTTTCAGCCTTGTCCTTAATCTTAGCAATCGTTAGCAATGATGTAGCCTTTGCCCATGTCACAAACAGTGCAGAGTAAGTTTTTATGTTGTTTAATGCTGTAAATGCCGTGCTTACACCATTCAGTGTGGAACCAAGAATTCTAAGTCCGGCAACTACGCCCAGAACTGCTTTCTTGTTCTCCCACAAAAAAGACAATAGTGGCTTAACCTCCTGATAAGCAGTCTTTGTCTCCTGTACCAAGTCCTGTATTGCTTGTACAAAACCGGGCAGATTTTCTGCCACAAATCCAGCTGCATCTGAAGCAAAGTCTCCTGCCAGTTCTCCCAATATGGGAGCAACTTCATCCATCGCTGCTTCCAGTTGTGGCATTTCATTGAGTAGGGACTGATACAGAGCATCCGCTGCCGGAAGCATAGATAACTCCAGTTTTCGCCTCAACCCCTCCAGCACACTGTCCAAGTCGTTGTATTTGACTGCATTGATTTGTGCCAGTGCAGACTCTGCATCATAGGCAGCATCTGAGGTCTGGGATAGGGCTGTCATAGCTTCCACCCCTAAATCCTCCCACATGGTGCCAAAGAGGGATACACCTATGGAATCCCGTTTCACCTGATCCTCTACTGCCAACAGACTGTCCAGAATATCATAGAACGCTTTATTTGCAGCATCACCGCCACCAGCAATGGTTGTCATCATGGTTTGAGCATTAAATCCCAATGACCGAAAAGCAGCTACAGTAGTATCGCTTCCATCAATGGCACGAATAGAAAATTCCTTGATGGCATCGCCCACCTTGTCCAAATTCCATGCGGTACTGTCTGCCCCTGATTGGAGCAGATGAAACATCCCATTTGCATCAAAACCCAGCTTTGCAAACTGGCTGGAATACTCAGAAATTGTGTCCAACAGCTCCCCTGAGTAGTCCAGTCCGTTCTGTGCTCCAGCTGCAATCATGCCAAATGCCTGTTCTGCAGAACCACCAAAATTCTTTCGCAGTGCCTCCGCTGCTCGGATGGTCTCCTCTGCATCATAACTAAGGGCATCTCGCAAGGCAATGGCACTTTCTGTTGCGGTCTGGAGCTCTTCTTTTGGGAGATTTCCCATATTGTTATCCACCAGAGCCAATGTATCTACAATATCATCCAGACCATCCCCAAAGTTGTTGGCGTAGACTGCCTCCATAATGTCACGCAGCTCCTCCAACTCTGCCCCTGTTGCTCCTGTGGCTGCGGACACCTGATTGGTGGCAGTCTGCCATGCTCCACCCAGGTCAAGCAGTTCTTTGGTTGCTTTGACTGCTGCACCACCCACTGTTGCACTTCCGACTGCGACAGCATTGGACATAGCGTTTGCTGCTCCCTGTAGCTTGTCAATCTGCCTTTGTGCATTTGTAAAAGCAGTTCCCACTGACCGTTCAATTCTTCCTGCTATTCTGATTGCAAATTCTAAGGTTCTTCCCAACCTCTATCACCACCTCCGTCAACTGCTGAAGCTCCGTCAATGGAATAGACTGTAAGTAGTCCACCCCACAGTGGAGCTGTATCGACAAGGTTACAATCAATTCCAGCAGCTCCTCCGGCTGGATGGCACTTAATCCGTGCCGAACATAAAACCCACCACTGTATTTTTCACCTTCATGGCATCCCGTGCCGGCAGCCGCAGAAAGAACTCCACTGGCTTCTTGCTGGCTCTGGCAGCCATAATACAGGCGAAATTCATAGACAATTCAGGTACCAAATCATTGTTTTTCTTGAGCATATTCGCCACTCGAATCACATCTCCTGCTGTCATATGTTCAAGTCCACTCAAGTCCACATGGGTATAGGTGTTTCCCTCAAATACATATGGGGTTTTGAATCGAACGATAGTGCTCAATTCCTCCTCATTTTCTTCCATGCTTCCCATTGCTTCCTGTGCCTCTGAGTGCTCCGGTTTAACCCCCAGCAGTTCCTTTTCTTCCGCAGTCAGATTCTTCCCGATTGCTTCCATTTAACACATCTCCTTAATTTCTGCCAACAGGTCTACCCCATTGACTTTAAATACTTGATTGAGTTTATCTAATTCCAGCATCGTTACCCCATCCACCTCGATGAGCAGGTAAGTCACTGACAACGTCACACTGCTGTCCATTGCCCCTGCACGCTTTGCCGTCCCCAAAGCCAGCTTGGTGGATTTGCCAGCAACCACAACACGCATGGGACGAACCAATGTATTTCCATTGGAATCCAATGTCTGCTGTGCTCCTCGTAAGGTGAGTTGGTTTGCCTTTCTTAAATCCATCAGGTTAAATGCCTCTTGATCCAGCAACCGGAATGGAATCTCCATAGACATGGCACTGATTTGACCAACCGCAGGGTCATCAATCTCACCCATAATCCCCGCACCACTGAGGGTATCCGTGATATGTTCCACATCGGGCAAGGATACTTCCGAACCCATACCAATGAGACGTTCTCCTTCGTTATACACATTGTAGTCATTGATTTTACTTGGGATAGTTTGTGTTGCCATATTAACCTCCTGTCAGAGCACTTTCCAGTGCAGCTGTGTCATACTCTCTGATGTTGGTGATGGTTTCCGCTGGCAGATATGGGGCAAAAGAGGTATGGACGGTCAGCTTGCCGTTGAGCAAGTCCGTAATGGGATTTTCATCGCTGCGAAACTCCACCTTATATCCGGCACAGTAGCCACGGGCAACATAGCCATTCCCAATGATGTTCTGACTGTCCACAATAGACTGAATGAGTCGGGTATTGGCTGGCTGGTCTACCTTCTGGAAGTAGGTCAAAATGAAGTTATTGCCATCCCAGTCAAAGAAACGCCGGACTGGAATCCATCTGTCCTTCGGATCAGTGATAGAGGGATAGGCAGCTGTATTGTTTCCCCATGCCTTATAGCCATTGGCATTGATTGCCGTGACCACCCCCTGTCCATTGAGCAGATTTGCCTGTTCCTGGTCAATCCGCACCACTGTCCCATCCTCCAGCACAGTAGAAGTCACTTTCAATGCACGGTTGGAGGGACTGGCATATGGAACATCTCCATTTTCTGCATCTGTATAGGCGGTCAAAGCTCCATACATGGCAGAGTAAAAATACTTCTTTTCACCTACTGCTACCATAGGCCACAGGGCAATGGCATGGGCAGAAGACGCTCCCAGACTCTCTTTTGCAGTTTTCACTTCTGTGTATACCTTGGCACCACCCTCACCTGTTGGAATATCCAGAATGGTATTACATACAAAGCTGCCATTGATTCCCTCTGTCTTGGCTTGCAGAGCTGCTGCCACAACGGGATCATGGCTCCAACCAGGAGCAAGAAGCAGACCAGGCACCAGACCAAGGGCAGGATAAATCTGACGCACCAGTTCCAACCCCTTTTCCTTCCCTGTTGCCACATCCACACCACCCACAATGTCTGCTTTATCCACCTCAGCCGGATTGAGACTTTTACTGGAAATGGTCAGTGCATCTGCACTGGCTGCTCCCTCTTTCAGCACAGTAATGACCACATTGCCAGTATCATTATGCATAGCAAGATAGTCCTGTCCCTGCACCAGTGTCTCATCCTGATGCTTCACCACCAGACTGGGAAGCAGTACATAGGGTTTTGCATATACCACTTCACTGTCTGTAACTGGGACAGATTCCTCCATGTTGTCTGTAATATGCTCCTCCTTGTTGGGGTCAAGGACGTTGACAAGGATAATAGGTGCTACATTAAATACACGAAAACAGGCATCCATAGACTGGCACAAAGTGAAGGTATCAAAGTCATCTGAGTACCCCAAATTGGTTTGACACTCTGCAAAGCTGTAGCACAACTTTGGTTCATTGGCTGTATGGTACGGGTCTGCCGATAGATGTACTGGTGCAGTTCCAAAAATCACCTGTAACCCAGCGGAACCCTCAATGGGAGTGGTTAGACTGGTAGCCAGGTCTTGGATATAGACACCATGAGAATAACTCATACAAATTTCTCCTTTTTACAGACTGGTCTGGACTGCACAGAACAGGCGATAAATCGGTCCCTGTCCTTCCCGCAACTGTCTCAGTGCTTCTGGGTACTCATCCAGTGGAATGACAAGTCCCTTGATTGCAGGCTGTTGTTCCATCTTCTGAAGAAGTGGGTCTGGCAGTCCATTCAGATAGCTGGTATTTTGTTTGACAACATGAGGAATGGTTGGTCCCACATAGACCATTTGATTGGATGTGGATACAGTTCTCTTTCTGCTCAAGTAAATGGCACCTCCTGACACACAGCTGGTGTCTCAAATTTCAGGTTCATGGCTCCAAA
This sequence comes from uncultured Oscillospiraceae bacterium, assembly GCA_944383165.1. Classification (GTDB taxonomy): domain Bacteria; phylum Bacillota; class Clostridia; order Oscillospirales; family Oscillospiraceae; genus Lawsonibacter. The sequence goes on along the minus strand of CALWON010000003.1, from coordinate 55,787 downwards.
ATAGTAGGGGTGAGTATCATCGTCCTGCATCACCCACTTGATAGGGTACAAAAGGGTAAATGGTAAGGCTGTCCTTCCATACTCCATGGGTCCAACCATCTGATTTTTTCCATATCGCTCCATGATTTGGTTCATCACATGGAGCACATCCCGATACCCTTGGCGGTTGCTTTGGTTATCATAGAGACAAATCACCAGGATTACATCCACTGTCTGGGCACTGTCGGTATTCTCTACACTACCCTCATTCAATCTCACAATGAGATAGGGGTCTGGGGTACTCTCAAATGGTTCCCCCTCCTCATCAAAGCTGTTTTGAATGGGTAAATCTTGTGGATATACCTTGATTGGTACATGTTCTCCACGGGAGTTTGGATAGGTTTCATGGGAAAGCAAATCTCCCAGTTCGCTTACAAGGGCATCTTGCAACACACTTGGGGTCATGTTACACCTCCGTTTCGCATGGTTTTTCTGATTCTTTTCTCAATTTCTTCTTGGAGTACAGTGTTTAGGGTATCCCTTGCCTGTAGCTGAATGTCCTCATTTTGCATCATACTGGGAACAGCTGGTCCCAGCAGCTTTTTGATACGGGTCAGGTCTGGCCACGCTCCACGATGTGGGTAGCCGTATTTCTCAATTCGCTTCTGTGCCCCTTTCATGGTATAGGTCTGCCCTGGCTGCCTTTGCACCACTGTAATATGTTCTGTAGCAAATTGAGTGATGAATGCCTTTGCATTGTCTACTTCCAGTGTTCTCAATGCACTGGACTGCAATACCTTCACCTTCACTCCGGCATTGCTTGGTCGTGTCATAAAGTCTATTAAGTCATTGTAAGGACCTTTGGAGCGAATGATTGCCCCCAGTGTGCCTGGCTTTGCAGTTGTCACAGTTGGGGCACCCTTTTTTCTGTCCTTTAAAATCTTTGGTTTAATGGTATAGGTGTCTCCCACTTCTTTTACAATGCCTTTTCGGACTTTTCTGGCAGCTGCATTGATGGATAGTCGCAAAATTTCGGGAGCCTGATCAGAGAGATTGCCCAACTGCTGGGCAATGGCTCTGATTTCTTCTCTGGTATCAACTTCAATCTGAATCATGTACGAATCGCCTCAATTTCAATGGACAACAATCCAGCAGATTCCTCAGCCTGTACCACTCGGTACTCCCTGCCGTTTAAATTCAGCGGTTTTCCTGACCGTGGTCGTCCACCATAGTCATGTTTGGACACATAAATAAGCCTTCTGGTCTTATATAGCCCATCCATATGGACACCACCTCTGGCTGCATCTCTCTTTAACAGGGCATCATCATCCACAATCACAGGCAGTTCACGCCCATCAATGGTACAGATTTCTGCATGTTCCAAGGTGTTCAGAAAGGTATGCTGTAAATCAAATGCCACACATTCCTTGAAGGAGGGAGTAGCCATCAGGCACCCCCCTCCCCTTTTGTGTTCTTCTGATTTTTTTCAATCAGTTCCACTAGCTGTGCCTTGGTTGCCCCTTTGGGAACAGCAATTCCCAGCGTTTTTGCAATTGCCTCCAATTCATCCTTTGTACACTGTTCCAGATAGTTTGTATCATAGTTCTCATCTGACTGTGGAACTTCGTTTAAAACGGAAGCTGTCCTCTCAATGGCACTGCCAGCACGCAGCCACGCAGCTACCATAGCTTTATCATAGGCAGGAAGAACATCTCCCTGATGATAGGTTCGCCCCATGTACAGCACAGGACGGGTTGCAATCAATTTCATCCCGCTCTCCTTATCCCAGTAGTTTCACCAGTACAGTGGTATCTTCTGTCTCTGCCTTTTGCACCGCATACCCAGCTGGCACATTTGCCCCTTGCGTGGCTGTGATGTGGTCACTTTCTGCCACATAGTAGACGGCTGCCCCCAGTGCAATGCTCTCACTGGGAGCCTTGGTCAGTGCAAAAACACCTTCCATCTGTACAGAGCCTTTTGTGTTGGCTGGAATGTCCTCTGCTGCAATCCCAATACGGGTGGTCAGATTGACCACAGAGCCAAAGGACACTGTCTCCTCTGGTGTGTAATCTAACGTCTCGCCTTTCTGCCAATACACTGCATTCATACTACCGTTTCCTCCTCACTTCATTGCAACGCCTGGATTCTTGGTAATCCCTCTAAAGTCCAGAGCTGTAATACCCCAGTCCAGATAGATATCCCACACATAACCCAGCTTGCCTGGCACTTCAGAACGGCGAATGGTGGGAGTTTCCTGTCCATTCAGATAATCCACTTGAATGCTCTTGGCATAGCTCGTGTCGCCTACCATAAACCAGGGCATTGGATTTTCACTGCTCAGGGCATTGATTGTACCCTCTTCGACCACCTGCAACTGATTGCGGTATTGGTACAGAGCATTTGCAGTATGAGAACCAATGCCCTCTACATCAATCACAGCAGTATTGAGCAGCTGGGACATCAGGAACCCATATCCAACTGGAACAACCACATACTTGGGCTGCACCATAATGGAATCCCCAAATGGGTCTTTCTGACTCAGAAGCATTAGCATCATTTTCTGCATATTCTCCACATCGGGAGCTGCTCCACTCTCTACCAAATTTCCATGGGCAGTATCAAAGAGTGCAACACCATCGAAAATAGCAGGGTTGTCCACCAGAATCTGATAGACCTGTTTGTTGATGGTTCTTTTTGCACTTCTGGCATAGAGGCTGGGCAGTTCCGTCATAAATCCCACATCATCATTGATAAAGGCTTGACGGCTCATGGAAAACTGCCGACCATAAGTATCCACTTTGCGCTGTGGCACCAAATCTGTCTTAGGGATGGAGCCTTTCAATTCTCCATTTTCACCCACCAACAAAAAGTCCCCCGCTCCACCAGCCAGATAACTATGGTCTTTGGTTGGCTTAAAATCTGCGACACTGCCTTTACTTGTCCATAGCTGGAAGGTGGTTGGTACATGGTTGTATGCGTGGACAATATTCTTTTTGATGGCATTGTCCAAAATGGCAGGAAATGCAGCAGTTGGATTGAAGAATTGACGCACCAGATTGTCGTACAACTCATTTTTGCCCATCCGCAGCAGTGAAGTGGTGGTCCCCTCACCAGAACGCACCAGACACTCAATTGCCATGTCACGCAGGGACAGTTCTCGCAGAGATTCTGCATCTTTGCTGGGGTTCTCCACAGGCACACCGGACCGCATCAGCAGGGAGTTGACCGCATCAGATCGGAAGGTGTCCTCCTCATCCGGCTTCATACCACGGGGAATGGGTGCCCCACGTTGGAGCAGCTGGTCAAGAATTGCCTTTCGTACTGTGTTCAAGTCACTACCATCTTCGATGTACTTGTTTGGGTCTACATCCGCATCACGGCACAGGGCAAAAATTTCCTGCATTCGCTTTCTCTCGTTTTTGACAGCCTCCATTTCTGCTGTATTCACACTTTGGTTGAGTTGACCTGCATCAATGCTCCTCTGCAAGCTGTCAAAATGAGCAACTTCCTCCGGTGTCAACTCACGCATCTGGCTTCTGGCTGTATCCAGAATGCTCTGCTGTTCTGCAATCATTTCCTTGAAATCCATTGGCAATCCTCCTTTAATTGAAGTGTTCAAGTTGAACACTTGATTTATTGCTGTGCAATACTCTGTCTATTTTGATTGACTTGAATCTGTCTCTCATATAAGCCCATACAACTTTCTCCCCATTGAGAACGCCCCACACCCACACTGGCATCGGCTGGGACAGATACCAGCGAAATCTCCATAGGGGTCCACTTCTTTGCCACACTGCAAGGTCCCTTGAATCGTCCATCATTGGACACCTTACCAACTGGGACTTCCTCCCAGCTCTCCACAGATGCACGGACAGAGGTAGTTTTCAATGTGCCTGACTTGACCTTCTGAAAAATTTTCTCTGCTTCCTCATCGGTGTCAAACTCCACCTCTGCCATACCACGTCCATTTTCCACCCAGGCTCGCAACACTTTCCCCAGCACCTTGGACGTATCGTGGTTAAAGAGCAGTACACCTACCTCATTGAGTCGCTGTAAATTCGCTGCACCCTCTGTGTGGTCAAGGATTTCCGCTCCAAACCATCTGCGTACAGGAGTTTCACTGGAAAAACTCAGTATTCTCTTTCGGCTCTCTCCATCCTCCGCTCTGAAGACAATTTGCCCCATGCTACGGGTCAACTGTGGTGATTGTGTTTTCCTTTGCTGCTGTTGTACCGTTGCCAAACATAACACCTCCTAATTCAATTCCGACCTCACGTCCATATTTCAAAACCTCTGCCATCTCATCAACAGCCTCCTTCCAGTCCTTACCCTGCTCGGCACACACATCCTGAAAGGTTTTTTGACCAGATTGCAGTGCGATTTTGTACGCATTGCTCTCTTTTGTAGGGTCAATCCACTTTTTCGGTGGCTTCACCCAACTATGAGCCAAATAATCTGTTTTATTCTGCCAAAAGTCTGGAATCTCAACTTTTCCAGCCAGAACAGCAGAAATCACAAACTGCTCATAGACCTCAGAGAGCAAATCCATAAGCAGTTCCACATCTTCTGCATAGGTGGATTCATCCTCAATGGCATTTTGACGGGCAGAAGAATAGGTAGCACCACTCATATCACGGCTCACTGTCTCATAGCTCAATCCCTGTCCTGAAGCAATCAGTGTCTGCTGCACCTTCAGGAAGCTGGAGGCATCGGTACCAGCATTGCGTGGATCAACCACCTCAATTCCATCTCCTGCCCCCATCTCCTTCACCATGCCTGGCGTGATCTTTACTCCCTCATAATCCACCTTGCCTTCCTCTGAGCGAAACCCTCGCCCCAGTCCTGATGCAGGTACCGCTCTCTTGATAAACACGGCAAGGCAGGCTGCAATCCGCTCTTTCACGCTGACCGCAGTGATAAACTCATTGGCATCTCGAACTCTGGTAATAGTTGGGGTCAGGTCTGACATTTCACGCAGCTGGGAAGGTCTGCGTTTTGATTTATAGAAATATACATCCTTTGCTGGCAGCCAAATTGGGTCTAATACCTGATACCCTTCCATATCATACTGACGAATCCAGTAGCCCACAGGCTTGCGATACTGGTTGTACTCCACACCGCCCACCACACGGTTCCCTTTATATTTGGGTGTGGTCTGGTTGCTGTCCAGCTCATCCACCTCGAATAGCTGTAGCTGGAAGGGGACAATCCCCTCTTTGGTATACCGATACACAAACAGCATACCGCCGTCCACTCGCTTCCGCTCCACTGCCATCCGTAGAATCTGATTTAAGGACTGCTCCCCTGTCACATCACAGTTTCTTGCTTTTGTCCACTGCTTCCACAGTTGTTCCAGCCTTTTATTCAGCTCCTCCTTACTGGTCTTGGCTCTCAGGGTGTAACCTTTTCCTACCACATTCCGCTTATAGGCATGTAGAATCGCCTGAGCAATATCACTGTTTCGCTCTAAATCTCTGGCTCTGGCTCTCACCACATCACGACTAAAGCGGTCCGTCAGTTCTGCACTCTCATTCCATGCCCGCCACCCTGCATTCTGTCTCCCACAGCTGGCTGCATCATAGTGCCGCCAAACGGAGACTTTCTCCAACAGCCGACTGAAAAAGCCCACTGTGTCACCGCCCTTCAAAGACTGCCACCGCAGTACTGTCCAGAAGGTGAGAAGCTTGAGTCAGGGAGAGCTTCCCCTCCAGATCATTTCTCATAGAAATCAAATCCGACAAGTTGGCTCTGGTCAGCTGACGTCCACCAATGGAATAGGACTGACCACCTGCCAACACACTGGCAATGGCTTGATTGACCTGTTCCAACTGCATCTGCAACTCTCTCTTATCACTTGTCAAATCACAAATCCCCCCTAAACCCAAGTATCATTTTGCTCTACCCACGACTCCTCTTTTGGTTTTGTGGGTTTTGCCTGTTTTGTTTCTTCTTTCTCCCGTAAAAACAGGGTTCTTACCCCCAACAAATCCGCAGCAGCGGCAGCCCCTACCTCACAGTCCAGATAGTGGTTGTCCGCATGGGTGCTTTTCTTCACCCACCGCTTGATTTCTTTGCCGTTTTTTCGCTCTACCACCTGATGTTCTGCCGTCACCTGTGTGGCATAGTCCATATCACAGTCACGATGTACCATCCAAGAACCTCTCCCGTTTGGTCTTTTCATCCGTGCTGCAATCTGGCTTTTATACTTTCCCACGTCCATCAGTACCAAGTTCATACCATTGGCAATACTTCCGGTTTTGTTGATGGTAGACAGACGATAATGGGAGAGCATGGTGTCCATACCCTTGCTGGGCAATGCCCAATCAGAATTCTTATAACAAAACTCATAAACCTCATCTGTTTGGTCTCCGCTGTCTATCAGTGCCAACTGAATGAGCATTGTTTCCCCAGAGGCTTTGCCCAGTTTCATGTTCATGATGTCCTCAATCTGTTCAAAAGACAACGCCTGCCCATGTGCCACATTCTGGCTGGTCATATAGTCACCCCATGCCCGAATACTCCAATAGAGGCAGTTCTCCTGCACATCTACACCAGCTGTCACTAGCTTTGTCCACTCTGGCAGCACCCACTCTGGCACATCGGTCTGACGCTCCAGCACCATCTCGGCATTGGTTTTCAGATTGGTGTCCTCCCATGGCTCAGCCAGCCACGAGTTGACAAAGTTCTGGAGTTTTTCGGGGTCATCTTTACTGGCCATAAATTCTTTTGCAATCTCAGCAAAGGAAGTAAACGGGGAGTACAAAGTGTTCAGCCAGAATACTACACTGGTTGGTCTGGTGCTGCTGGTGCGGACTGCCTTCCACTTTCCCCTACGCAGCATATCCATTTTGTTCCGTTCCTCAATGATGCAGTCACATTCCTGGCAGACATATGTCGCTCTGGCCGCTCGGTCTGCCTCCAGTGGCACATCATCCTTGCTTGGCCACTTCAACTGCATGAATTTAAGTTCAATGTCATTTTGGCAGTGTGGGCACGGCACAAAATAGTGTCTCTCCTCCTCTGCCCCCTCTTTGGCTCTCCAGATATGACCGGACTTGACTGTTGGTGTGGACGCCATATAGATTTTGCGGTTGGTAACAAAGGTTTTTGTACGTTCTATGGCAAGGGATACAGGGTCAGCTTCCTTTTTTGAGGCCCCGGGATACTTGTCCACCTCGTCCAGAAACAGATAGCGGATGGCTTTACTTGCCAAGTTGGCAGGGCTGTTGGCTCCGGTCAAGTAGAGGAACATGGAAATAAATTTTAGCCGGAGAGCGGTGCTTTCCCGTTTTTTGTACTTCGCTACCAGTGGTGCACTGTTCTCAATCATCGGCTCAATACGTGCCTCTACTGTGGATTCCACCAGTTTGTCAGAGGGATAGACCACCATGCTGGGAGCAGGGTCCTCGCTGATAATGTACCCCAGCATGTTCTCCATAGTGGCAGTACCGCCCACCTGCGTTGGTTTTACAAAGACAATCTTCTCTATATCAGGCTCTTGGAATGCGTCCATAATGCCCACCAAGTAGGGTGTGACTGTATTACGCCACCCACCTGGCATGGCAGAGTTTTTATCCAGCACCCGATACCGCTCTGCCCACTGGGACACAGTGAGCCGCTCCCGTGGTCGCAGAACTTCAATGGCTGGCAGAATCCATGGGGCTACTGTGTATGGCTTTTGTCGGTATGCCCTCATGGATTACCCTCCCTATGGATGGAGCTGGCAGCAGTCACAAAGGATGCAAGCATACTGTCCAGTTCATCCCGCATAGTCTTTTCTATGGCTCGCACTGTGACCGCATCCACGGTTCCATGGAGACTGCCTGCCATACGGGTTGGGATTGCATGGACAAAGTTGCGGAAAACCTCCATAAACTCTGCCAGTTCCTCTCCTGCCTGTACACTATCCAGATATTTTCCCTCAGCAATTGCTGTTTTCAGCCTGTGAAGCTGCCCTTGGCTCTCTTTCAGCTCCACCTCTGCCTCCAGCTTTTTCAGCTCCAGCTCTTTTTGCCGTGTACCGTCACCAGAACTTCTGGATTTTTTTATTTCATGGGCAATGTAACGCTGGATAGTCTCACAGGTGCGGTACTTTCTCGCTCTACCATCAGGTGGCACTTCTGTGACCAGTATCCCATCCTGTGTCAGCTGCTGCACCCGTCTTACGCCTTTGCCGATGAGCTTAGCAATGGCGGTGGAGTTTGCCCACTCAGGTACCTCGCTCAATGTGTCGGCTGCTCTCTTCGCTTTGCCCATTGGCATCACCTCCCATCTTGGTTTGCAGCCTTTCAACCTGCCGGACGGCGGTAGGTGCAGACAGCTGCTGGATTTCGTTTTCCTGCGTCTGGGGCATTTCGTTTTTTGAGTTTTGACCTGTGATCCTTCTCCCCTTAGGGGGAGCATCTTATTTTTTCTGGCTTTTCCCTTTGATTTCGTAACGAAACAGGGTAATTTTTTTCTAATTTTTCATGGTTTTTATCTGCGCCTTCGCTGCCCCGCATAGGAAAAAATCTCAGAAAGTACCTACACACCAGCGTTTCTGGCTCTTTTGTCCCCAGGCTATCACCTCCTGACAAAAAGAAAAGTGCCAGTTCCAGCTCTCCCACCTTTCGGTGAAATCACTGGCTCTGGCACTGAATGCTCTGGCCCCTTGTGATAGTCAGGGTTAATTCTGTTTTACATTTTCGGCAATAGACAATCAGGTTCCTTGCCTCTGTGCTGTCGGTCACTCTCAGCAAACGCCTATCTCCACACTTTGGACATCTGACCCAACCAGCCACTGTTTCTATTTTACTACACTCCAACGCATTTTTCAATATTTGCACCTACTTTCTTATTAGAATGAAAGAAGATATACTTACCCCCAAGCCTGAAAAGAATAGAAAAGGTCTATTCTTTCTTCCTCTGCCGTCTTGCCCGCTTTGTCTTTTTGGGTATTTCTGGCAACAAATATTTAATCCATGTAAACTCACCAAAGACTGTCATAACTGGTCCTTCTTTTGCAAGGATGATTGCTTCCGGTGGTGCAGTCAATGTGAGGTAGTCAGACACTGTTTCTGTCTCCACCACAGGTTTTGCAAGTCCCACCGACGGAGTCCATGTCCGTTCCCCTACTTTTGGGTGCCCCCAATCTCTTGGTTCCTTGGTCAGATAGCTTGCCAAATCCTCATAAGTATAATCACGATGGAATTTCAAACGCCTGATTTCCACATTCTCACCATAAATCCAAAGCCGCCTGATTTCCTGTAAGTCTTTACCAGTTCCATTCAGTACCACATGGTGGTGTAGCCGTCCCCCTGGATGGTTCCCCTCCGTCACATAAATGTACTTCAATGTCTCTTTCCGTTTTTTTCTCTCTGCCCTCAATTTAGAAAGGAAAGAGCGGATACGCCTGACAGCCTTGGAGCGACTGTCAGGCAGGTGCTTATCATCATAGGTCAGCGTGAGATATACATCTCCATCTGAAAAGTTGGCTGCCAGGGTTCGCTCCAGCTTTTGGAATGAGGTTCTGGCATTGAGTTTTTCCCGTGCCAGTGAGCTGGTTTTCTGTTTCTGCTGTCTGACCTTTGGGCTGTCACTTGGAGAGGGCATAGAGTACAGAACAGCAGATACCAGTCTGCCACTTTTGACTCTCTTTATGGTTTTGCTCATGAGGTTCAAATCCCCTCCGCTTCCAGTGCCTCGCCCAACTTAATCCACACCCTGTCTGAGACTTTGATGCGATAAAAAAACAAATCTCTTAGAATATCCTCTCTAAATTCCTTATCCCCTTTTCCATATTTCTGAGCCAGACATGCAAAACTGGGTGCTCCAACTTTCTCTCTGTACTGTTGCAATTTTTCCAAAATGGCATCCTTTTCTTTGTGACTAACAGATTTGAGCAGTGAGACATCTCCTTTGGCTTTTCTCTCTTTTGCCAGTTGATTGACCACAGGAGATGTGCTGAGCATTTCCACCTCCCAACTGACCCCTGCTGGCAAAATACAAACGCCTTTTTGAATGGAATCCAAATAAAAATCTCTCAACTCCTGAAGCTTCTCTAATGACTGGTCGCTATCAAGATGAATAAACAAAACTTCCCTCACTGAACATTCGTGAACCGCTGCATTGTCCATGTCTTGTGTTCCCCTTTCTGCTTTTGTGAATCATCAATCTCTTGATGCTCATGCTCCAAATCTTTCAGTTTACACAGGGCTGCATAGACCTGCGGTGGCAGCTTGGACAGCTCTGTCCAGCTGACACCATTTAAGCCCCAACTGCCATCTGGATTCCAATAAGTTAAGTTCATTTCTTATCTTCCCTTTCATACTATTCAAATAACTAAAATCGGGGGTTTCAGGGGGCATCCACCTGACAAGCCGCATTTTGCCGTCAAAATGCTATGCTTGCCCTTCCTGTGGCAAAGCCACAGGAAGGCACATGTCTCTAGTTATGTTCGCCTTTGTATCTGTTCCCAATACCCTTACACTCCTTTACTGGCTGACTTAGCCACCACTCACAGGAGTTTCCATATGGATAAGCTTCTCCGCTGCATGGTGCTGACTCCACAGCATTTCTTGCACAAAGTCCACAAACCTCCTCATAAAACGCTCCGTCCCATGTGGCAGCATCCAGCTCCTCCAAAAACACTGCCAACTCAGAATCGCTCATATTACGGATTCTTTCACCATTTGTCATTCAAAATCAATCTCCTCTCTATGAAAATCTTAATCCATTGGCAGAGGAAACCAGCCTAAAACAGTTCCCTCCACAGGGTTCTGACTACGCCTGAAAAACCACTGACCAAATTGGTATGTCACAACGTCCCGCACTTCTATCTCTGCATCATCAATCCTGATTTTTGCATACACAATCTGCCCATCCTCTGGACACTCATCTGGGGATTTCCAAGTCGGCTTATCGTCCAAACGATCCGACACTCCAAGTACATAATCTGTAGTACACCGCAAAGCTGCTGCAATTTCTCGTGGGAAGCCAATGTTACCAGGAGCCAGATCATTATAATAAAAGTGCCTGTCTCCAAACTCTCCTATGGCATACTGTCTTAATTCACCTACAGTTAAATCAACTCCAAATCTGTCTACTTTTAACTTTGTATCATCAGACACACCTGAACAATCCGCTGCTCGCACTAATCGCTGGGCACTTGCCTGTATCTGCCCTCGATATAGCCTCTGTTGCTCCTCCTTCCTCTCCTGCTCTGTCTGTGTCTTTTTATTTTCAGATTCACTACGCAATGCTCTTGCCTTTGAGCACATGTGGTTACAAGAATAATACTCTGTTTTTGCCTCTTGGCAATTTAGACAGCACCGTTCTCCCTTACAAGGGTCGAAGTACTTTTTAATGTCATGTTTTAGGAACTGGTTTCCTCTGTGGCATGGGGTTCCATCTGGACACCTGAATGTTGGCTCCCAAGTAGTTCCGTTCTCTGCCATTTTTAAAATTCGCTCCGCAGCAGCTCCACCGATAGATGGATTGACATCATAAATTCGCTTTTGCAAGTCCTGTTCCATTCTTGCCAGTGCATAGGCGGTCTGCTCTGCCAGCTTATTTTCTTCAAACAGGCTCCACCACTCAGAGAGGAGCCTATCCTGAATGACTTTCAACTTTGCGATTTTTGCCCCAGATACTTGGCATACCTCAGCAACGTGGTCACGCATTCGCCCAGGAAACTCCATGCCCTCTTGCTGGAGTTGATAAAGCAGGGCTTCTGTCCGCTCAATCTGCTTTGCTTTCTCCGCAGAAGTAAGCTCTCTGGTGGATGCATTGGCATAAATCAGTCTCAGCTCATTCATAGCATCTGAACCACCAGTTTCACGGATGCAGGGTACCTGCTTCCACTTCTCATCTTCTTTTGCCAGAAGCTCTATGGCAGCCCGCCTGCGGTGTCCTGATACCACAATCACATGCCCATTCTCACCATCTCGCACTCGAATGGGCTGTTGAAGCCCACACAAGCAAATGTTGTCTGCCAATTCTTCAATACCACTGAGAGAATAAAAATTATTTGGATCTTGGTCTATCTTGTCCAATGGAATGTACTCTATTTGGTCTCGGTGTTCAACTTGAACACTTTGCTGTTGTAGGCTCTTTGCAAAAGAACCAATATCAAAGGCTGCCATTGTCTGGCACCTCCCCAAAAATCTCTTGTGCCAGCAGTCGATAGTCCTGACTTGCTGCACTGCGATAGGAGTAATCCATCACGGGCTGTTTCACAAATGTACTTTCTGGTACCTTGTCTGTTCGCCGGATCACCTGCCGGAACACAGGCAGCAGCCTCATTTCTCGCAGCAGTTTCTCTCCCTGTTCCACCGCCTGGCAGCGGTGCCACTGGTTAATCAATACACCTGCTACCTTTAGCCGTGGATTGACCTGTCTCATGGATTCTACTTGCAGTGCCATCTCTGCCATACCCTCAATGGAGAAGCCGTCCATCAAAATGGGGATAATCAGCTCATCTGCTGCAATCAGTGCAGCTGTACTGGCTGCTGTAAATCCTGGAGGGCAGTCAAACAACACCACATCCACCTCCTGATCCTCTGCCACCACTTCCACAAAATTTCGTAATGCATTGATATGGGCATTGCCATTTTGCATGGCTGCCAAATCCAAGCGGTATAAATCTCTACTGGCTGGCAATAGATATAGATTAGGGCGTACCAGCTGCACATTGTCTTTCCAGTAGCTTTCGCAGCTTCTCTCCATGACATTAGCCACCGTCATATCATCTATGTAGTCAGCAGCATAGAACCGACTCAAATTGCACTGCCCATCACAATCTACTACTAGGACGGTTTTTCCATATTGGTTGGTCAAGATGGTAGCAAGCTGGATGGTGGTCACAGTCTTGCCCACTCCGCCTTTCATGTTCATCATTGCAAATGTTTTCATGGTGAAAACCTCTTTCTCTAAAATTTGTATGCCTCTCGGATTAGGTGCCCATAGACTTCGCCCTCTGCCACATAAAAGCGGTGGGCGTTGTTGATATAAATGACCTTACCTTTGACCTTGTATCTGAGGGTCAGCTCTGACATGCTTCCCGTCACCCATGACACTGGGACAAATGTGATTTCGTCCCCTACCTTCATGGCCATTCACCTCTCTCGATCATCTCTCCCCACCTCTGTCGTGGGTCTTTGGACTCACTCACAATCTTCCCATTGGCTACAGCGAATTGCAGCTCACATTTGCCAGTAGAGCCATGTCGGTTTTTTGCCACAATCACACTCAACGTCTCAATATCGCTCTTTTCTTCCGGTCGGTAATAAGCCTCTCGGTGCAAAAAGATAATTCCATCTGCATCTTGTTCAATGGCACCAGAATCTCGTAAGTCTGATAGTTGTGGTAGATGGTCTTTTCTGCCCTCTGTTTCACGGTTCAGCTGGGCAAGGGTGAGCACTGGCACTTCCAGTTTTCGAGCCATTCTCTTGATGTCTCCTGAAATTTCTGATGTGTACTCATATCTTGATTTTTTTATGCTGACTCCAGGAGAAATGATCCCCAGATAATCAATGACCACCAAGCACACCCCAGAAATGCATCTTGCCAACGTATAGATTTCGTCAGTAGTTATTGTCTCTTTCCCGTTGAAATGGATTTGACTATCCTTGATTTGGTCCAGAGCCTTATTTACTTTGTTACACTGGTATTCGTCCAGCTTCCCCATCAGCACCTTGTTGTATGGAATTCCACTGATTTTAGCAACTCGCTTCGCCTGAACTTCCTTGGTAGACATCTCCAGGCTAACAAACAGCACAGGTTTGTTTTTTGTCTCGGCTACACGTTCCGCAATATTGATTCCCATTGTGGTCTTGCCCATACCAGGACGGGCTGCCAAAATATACATGCCACCACAAACCATACCGCCACCCAGCAGGTAATCCAAATCCTGATAGCCTGTTTTTACATATCCGCCCTGTTCCCCACTGTCCACTTTCAGTCGGTGGTCTATAAAAATCAGGGCTGCCTGCTGTGGTGTAATGATTCCATTGCTGAACCTTTGCTGTCGGACGGCATCCAGACCACGGCTGAGTAAGTCTTGTGCATCATCCGCTGAATCTGATTCTTGCAACTTTACGGTTGCTTCTTCCATCAGTTTGGTCAATGCCCTTTTCCCTGCTTGTTTTTTCACAATGTCCACATACAAGTCCACATTGGCTGCGGTTAGAGTTGCATCCATGAGTTCTGTAAAATAGTTTGCAGGGCAAATAACACCGTTTTGATTTACTTTGTTGAACAAAGCCACAGGGTCACACACCCCTTCTTTGTCCAATTCCAAAATGGCAGTGTATATTTGTTGGTTCAAAAGCATCGAAAAATCTTCCACTTTCAAACTATCCCGAACTTTTGGCAGGCATCTAGGATCAACGAGAATGGAACCAAGTACAGCACACTCTGCATTAAAAAAATCATCTATCATCGTATACAATCCTTTCCTCCCCATTTATGACCTCATAGTGGTGAGGTCTGACAGGTAGTATCTTTGGTTGGTACAAGTTGGTTGGAGTGGTTTGCTTTTTCTGTTCTCTGCACCCCTTCAACGGAAATAGTCCCTTCCAGCTGTTCTCCACTGACTGAGCAATGAGCTGTAGCTTCATCTGCCTATCTCCATTGGACAGACTATCCAACTTTCCCAGAAGCAGCTTTACTGCGTGTTGGCTATGCACTGCTCGCAGTTTAATACGGATGTCAATGAATGCCCCCAATGCTTTGGCAAGTTCCCTGTCTTGCCCTACATAGTCTCTCAGGGTTGCCTTGGCTTCCTCGTCCAAATCGTATTTACGCTTTTTCTTTTCCGTCCCTGTCCCCCCACAAGTGGGGGGACTATAGGGGGGTATATTATCTGTAGTATTACTATCTGGTAATGGTGTGGCGTTTTCGCCCGATGCAGTGGGCGATTCTGCCAAATGCATTTGGCGATTTCGCCCAATGCAATGGGCGGTTTTGCACACCCCATAAATCTCAAGAATTCTGTCGCTGGGAGAGTACCATTTTGTGCGATCTCTCCGGTCAGAATTAAACTCACCCACAATCAACAAACCATTTTCTTTGCACTTTGCAATGATTCGTTTAATCTGGTCTCTTGACCACATGGGATATAGCTGGCAGTATGCCTCCATGCTGTTGTACGTCCAGTACCGCCCTTCTTTGAAGTTGGTATCGTTTGCCATGTTTTTCTCCACCCAAAACACAATGTTATGTATGAAGATTGCCACATCAATTCCGTACTCTACAGCAAGTTCTGTTTTGCATTGGAGTATATCCATCTACAATTCCTCCTTGCTTTTTTCGACTGAACATGGTATAATACCAGTGTTACTGTACATGGGAAGTTACTTCCCTGCTCAGGTTGACAGTTGCCTCTGTCGCCTGAGCTTTTATTTTTGCAAATAGATGACCAATGCCATCAAAAATGCACTCACTGATACTGCCACACAAGCCCAGTTCACTGCTTCGTAAATCGCTGGATGCTTGTCCTTCAAGTTCTTCCACATACGGTCTGACCATTCCCCTTTCTTCTAACATTTTCGCATCTAATAAGTACGGCATTTGCCTGTCCTGCTCCGTGATAGTCAGGACAGGTCTGCCCTGAATCACTGCCAGCCGAGCCATACCACCTGCCCAGTGCAGCGTGTAGGTTTTCGGCTGGCTTTCTACTTCCATGAAGCAGTCCTCTACCGATGTAGGTGGTTCTTTCCACTGGTCACTGACCAGACGCCAGAGCTTCCGTTTGCTACATCTGAGCACGATGCTGATCAAAGGAAGCCACCCCCATTCCTGCCACTTCCAGAACCTTCCGTAGCTTATCGGTGGACAGTGCAACTGATTCCACATTGACCAGCTTGTTCAGCGTTCTGATGTTAATTTTCAGCTCCTCAGCAAGCTGCTTGGCAGTCATACGGTTGACTGCTTTATAAATTAACAATCCCTTCGCCAGTCGCTCCAAATATTGGCGGTTAGCAGCTTCCTCCTTCTGACTGGCTGTTAAGTATACTCTGGGCATTCATATCCCTCCTAATGAAATTTCATCAAGACTTTCCATTCTCCATATCCTCAGCTATAATTGTTCTGACGGACTGGCACTCCATCAGAATTTGATAGAAAGGTGGTGATATTATGGATTCTCGCTCTCTTGATTGCTACTATATTGATGCAAGAAACTTATCCCTTGAAGACAGAAAATATATTGATGCACAGCTTGAACAACATGCGTTTGTGTACAATCCAATCATTGGGCTACAGGAGTTTATTTTCTACATAAGAAAAGGAGATATTGGACTACTAAGACTTCCCTCTTATGTCCAACCAATCCCTACCCCTCCGCATCTTCTTCCTTAAAAATTCTTACTCTCTCACTTGTCGGGTCATATTCGATAATGACCCGACATTTTTTGTTTTCAAAACCAACCTCTGTCAGTGTCTGCATAAGACTACGCATCCAATATGCACCCCACTTAAGGGGTTCTGTTGCACTTGCCATTTTTAGAACTTCTTTCTTCATTGGTTCACCCCCTTCTCATGGTACATACTGAGCTCAAAGCCACATTGGACAAGCTCCTTAAGGTCTTTGACAATGGTTTCAAAGTCTGCCCTCTCCGTCTCATCAATCACACCATCTTCGGCAATCTCCATAAGGCGGTCAACTGAGTGAGAATTTGCAAAGTAAGTCAGGCGGTTATGTACTCGAAGGGCAATTTCTACAAGACTACGTTCCTCCACTGTGGGAATGATTCTCCCTGCCAGTGCATTGGTCTCTTTCAAATGCTGGTAGGCAAGGTGCTGAACATTGTAGACCTCAATCATTGCCTCCACCACATGATTGGGGGGAATCCGCTGGGCTGTCTCATAGGCTCTGATACTCTCCACACTGATGTCCAACCGCTCAGCCGCAGCCTCCTGGGTCAAACCTGCTGACTGACGGGCTGTTTTGTAGATGTTTCGGTAGTGATCTGGCATGGACTATCCCCCTCTCTTGGTGTAGTATCATTGTATGGAACAAATAACTCTCCAATCGGGACTTGTAGAACATCTGCCAGCTTCGGCAACTGCCGAACCTTTGGTAGTGCAGCTTCTGATTCCCACATTGAAACTGTACTTTGACCAACTCCCATTTGAGTTCCCAAAGACACTTGATCCATTCCTAGTTCCATCCTTAAAGCTTTAATCCTCATAATCATCTAATGCACCTCCTTATTATCAATTACATTGATATATATACCACCATTTCTTCTGGATGTCAATGATTTTATCAAAAAAATATCAATTCAGTTGTGTGCGCCTTGAAAATTATCAATTATATTGATATAGTGTTATCATGAGGGGTGATATTTTGAATAACTTAAAACAAGCTAGAAAAGCAAAAGGTCTCACCCAAACAGAAGTTGCGAAGATCATTGGTATAACCCAAAATGGTTATTCATATTGGGAGACAGGTAAATCAAAAATAGATAATGAGCAGTTAAAGAAACTAGCAGAGTTATTTGATGTATCCACTGATTATCTAATTGGAAATGATGATGTTCCAAAACGAAACTTTATTCCTGTTCTTGGTAATGTTTCTGCTGGGATACCCATTGAAGCAATCACGGACATTATCGACTATGAAGAAATTGATGCAGATATGGCAAGTAGCGGTGAGTATTTTGGTCTTAGAATTAGAGGCTCGAGTATGGAACCAAAGATGTCTGATGGAGATGTGGTTATTGTCCGAAAACAGAACGATGCAGAAACAGGAAATATTGTTGTTGCCTTGGTGAATGGAGAAAGTGCCACTGTAAAAAAGATAAAATATGAGAGGGATGGTGTAGCCCTTATCCCTCTGAATCCTGCATACGATATTCAATTCTATTCCGCTGATGAAGTTGAGCAGCTACCCGTCAGAGTGATTGGACGTGTTGTAGAGCTTCGAGCAAAATTTTAATGTAAAAATAAGCATGCTAAAAAAATACATCAAATACATTATGTGTGAGTTATGAACTTATTTTAGAATACTGTCTCTGCTAAACCAAGCGAATTTTGATGGATTATCGTGAATTTCCATTATTTTTTGTGTTATACTGTCTCTATTTTGTGTTAATTTATTGTATATTCTTTGCTTTGTCTTGATAAGTCCCTTTGTGGTCATTTTTTCCTCATAGACTGGGTACCTTTGAGGAACGATGATAAAATAAAGAAAATGTGTTCAAGTTGAACACAAAGAGAAATGGAGCGTTTTGAATGAAGAAAGTCCTTGCCCTTTTGCTGTGTACCTCTATGCTAGCCTTATCTGCTTGCAGCAGCACTGGCTCAGAAGGTTCTGCAACTTCTGGTTCTGATGCTACCACAAGTTCTGCATCTTCTGTATCTCAAAGTGAATCTGCTGCAAACACTTCCACTGCATCCAGCCAGTCCACAGAAAGTTCAGATGATGTCACCATGGGCGAAAAGAATGCGTTAGAATCTGCTAAAACTTATCTGGATGTCTCCGCATTTTCCCATTCTGGTCTGATTCAACAGTTGGAGTTTGAGGGCTATACCACTGAGGAAGCAACTTATGCAGCTGACAATTGTGGAGCCGATTGGAATGAACAGGCAGCCAAAGCAGCTCAGTCCTATCTTGAAATCTCCTCATTCTCCAGAGAAGGTTTGCTTGAACAACTGGAATTTGAGGGCTACACCGCAGAACAGGCTGAATATGGTGTAACCGCAGCAGGCTACTAATAAAAAACTCCCCATTTCATAGTCTATAAAAATAGAGAAAAGGCGTGTGTTGTATGGGATTTAACATGAATAGAAGAACAAACAGTGAGCAGTCATCTGGTACAGGGCAAAACTATGTATATAACCCCTCACCATCATCAAACAATGATTCCAATAAACCACCAAGCAAACTGAGTACCATAGGTGGATGGATTTTGGTTGTTTTTGGTCTTTTAATTGCGCTAATACCCGATCCGTTTGGATTTTTATTTGTTGCTCTTGGATGTTTCTTCACACTGAAAGGAACATTTAACCAAAAACCTATTTATAAAAGAAAACGGGTTTATATCTGTTTGGTGTTGTGTGCATTGATTACTTTTTCAAGTGCTTCCATACCAAAAATCACTTCTCTGTCGTTAGACTGCGGTTCGACCATTGAGCTGGATCTGAAAGAGACAAGCACAATCCCTGTTCTTTTCTCAGAAGAAGGAGCCAACACAGATAAGATTGAATTTGTCAGTTCAGACCAAAATATCCTCACCTTTACTTCCAAACAAACCGGAAATTCTTTGACTGGCATCATTACTCCAAAAGCAGAAGGAACTGCTGAAATTATGATTTCTGCTGGCAATGTGGAAAGTACCCCCGTCACAGTCACCATTATTGACAGCGAACGTATCGCAGCAGAAGAAGCCGCCAGAAAAGCTGCTGAAGAAGCTGCCAGAAAGGCTGCTGAAGAAGAGGCTGCCAGAAAAGCTGCTGAAGAAGAAGCTGCCAGAAAAGCCGCTGAAGAAGAGGCTGCCAGAAAGGCTGCTGAAGAAGAAGCTGCCAAGAAGGCTGCCGAAGAAGAGGCTGCCAAAAAGGCTGCCGAGGAGGCTGCACAACAACAAGCTGCTGAAGAAGCTGAACAACAGGCTGCTGCTCAACAACCACAGGAGCAAATGGTTTGGGTTCCAAAAAGTGGTAGTAAATATCATTCTAGTTCAAGTTGTAGTGGAATGGATGGTCCAAGACAAATTCCTATTTCACAGGCAATCTCCAGAGGATATGAACCTTGTAAACGTTGCTATTAACCCAATTAAAATAATAGGCTATCATTTAGGCAGGCAGCTTCTGTTGCCTGCCTGTTTTCAAACGTGTTCAAGTTGAACACTTACAAAGGAGGCTTTATGGATGGGACGAACTAAAAAGAAGAAACTCACAAATCCCACCCCTGTGCAGCTCCCGTCCGGCTCATGGAGATGTCAAGTCATGGTCAACGGGAAGCGGATCAGCGTAGTGGATGCAGACCCTGAAGTTGCTCATACCAAAGCACTAGCACTGAAAAACGGGCTGATTGAAGCAGAAAAGCGTCCTGACCGTATTACCTTGCGTGACGCCATACAGGTATATATGGATGCAGGACAGGGCGTGTTGTCCCCGTCAACGCTGCGTGGTTATGGTATTATGCACCGTAATCGCTTCCAGGGGCTGATGGACAGAGAAATTCACACTCTGACAAGACTGGATGTACAAGCAGCTATCAGTACAGATGCAGCCACTTGTTCTCCAAAAACCATTGCAAATGCCTATGGACTGTTGTCTGCTGTGCTGAAAGACTATGGTATCACTTTCACTGGAATCAAACTACCTCAAAAACAAAAAAAGAAACTAGCTTACCTCAGTTCTGATGAGGTTGTAAAACTGATTGATTGTGCCATTGGTGACCCCTGTGAGCTTCCCATCGTTATGGCAGTATGGCTGGGAATGAGACGGTCCGAAATCGCTGGGCTTTGCTGGGACTGTGTAGACCTTGAGAACAAAACGGTAGATGTACGCAGGGCTCTGGTGCCAGATAAAGACAACCAATGGATTCTAAAAGATTACCCCAAAAATGAGGGCAGCCAGCGAGTAATCTCCTGTCCCAGTTATATCATAGAAAAACTGAAAGACAGATACCATGGGCAGTCTGGTCGTGTGTTCAGACAGCACCCAGACACCATTCGTCGACATGTCCACATGGTGTGTAAAAAGGCTGGTATCACAGACACCACTGTTCATGGACTCCGACACGCCAATGCAGCAGTGATGATTGCTTTGGGTGTAGTGGATAAATACGCAATGGCTAGAAATGGTTGGACAAGCGATTATACCTTCAAACAGATTTATGGCTATGTGTTCCCGGAAGGGGCAGCTGAAACCGATACTCTAATTAACTCATATTTCGAGGAAAAATTAAAACTATAAATTTACACACGGATTTACACATACTTCAATAGCACTATATGAACCACAAGGCTTTTATTCATTTTATAGCAGGGTTCGAATCCCTCCTTCTGCGCCAGAATCTCAAAGCCTTTTGGCTTTGAGATTCTTTTTTGTTGTTGAGAATTTTATCTATGGAAAAAGAAAAAGCCACACAAGAAAGTATTCTCCCTTCTTGTGTGGTCTTTTGTGTCATTTCAACGGAATCAGTTTTTGAGCATCTTCTTAATGCGATCTACTGCCTCACGGGTTGCATCGGCATCTCCAAAAGCTGTTAAACGGATATAGCCCTCACCACTGGGACCAAAGCCAGCACCAGGTGTTGTGACCACATTTGCCTCCTGCAAAATGCGGTCAAAGAACTCCCAGGAGCCGACACCATCTGGTGTTTTCATCCAGATATAGGGAGCATTCACACCACCGTAGCAGGTCAGCCCAGCCTCAGTGAGACCTTCCAAAATCACCTTTGCATTGTTCTGATAGTAGGCAATATTCTCACGGATTTGAGCCTTGCCCTCCTCTGTATAAATGGCAGCAGCACCACGCTGAATTACATAGGGAACACCATTGAACTTGGTGCACTGACGGCGGTTCCACAGGGAGTTGAGCTTTGCTCCATCTCGCTCCAGCTCCATTGGTACCACAGTATAAGCACAGCGATTTCCAGTAAAGCCAGCAGTTTTGGAGAAGGAACGGAATTCAATGGCACAGGTACGAGCACCCTCAATTTCAAAAATACTGTGTGGCACATTCTCCTCTGTGACAAACGCCTCATAGGCAGAGTCAAACAGAATAATAGACTGGTGCTCATTGGCGTAATCCACCCATACTTTCAACTGCTCTTTGGTGGCAACCGTACCAGTGGGGTTGTTGGGGTAGCAGAGATAAATCATATCTACCTTTTCTTTGGGCAGTTCAGGTGTGAAGCCGTTTTCTTCTACACAGGGCATATAGACCAGCTTGGACCAGCGACCAATCTCCTCCTGAAAATCGCCAGCACGCCCTGCCATTGCATTGGTGTCCACATAGACAGGGTACACAGGGTCGCACACTGCAACCACATTATCTGGACCAAAAATATCACCAATATTGCCACAGTCACTTTTTGCACCATCTGAAATAAAAATTTCATTGGGCTGAATGTCAATACCCCTTGCGGCGTAGTCATGCTCTGCAATGGCATTTCTCAAGAACTCATAGCCCTGCTCTGGTCCATAGCCATGAAATCCCTCAAATGTGCCCATCTCGTCCACTGCACTGTGCATGGCAGCAATAACAGCAGGCACCAGAGGACGGGTGACATCTCCAATCCCCAGACGAATCATCTTTGCCTCAGGGTGGGCAGATGTGTAGGCAGAGACACGGCGGGCAATCTCAGAAAAGAGATAGCTGCCGGGCAACTTCAGGAAGTTCTGATTGATTTGGGTCATATGCTCTATTCTCCTTTGTTCTAAATGTAAAGTTTCCCGTGCCTATTATTATCCTTCAAAGTTGACAGATTGTCAATGCTAACTTGCATAATCTTCCGAAAGTTCGCATTCAAATACTTCTGTTGCCCCTCCTGTCATGTAGATATGGTTGGTGTCTCTGCTCCATTGCAGTTCCAGTTCTCCCCCAGGCAGATGGGCTGTCACCGCCCGTTCACATCGCCCACTGGATACCCCGGCAGCCAGTGCCGCACAAGCTCCTGTCCCACAGGCCAACGTGACACCGCTCCCCCGCTCCCACACCTGAATTTCCAACCGCTCCGGGCCTGGAAGCCATACAAATTCCACATTGGAGCGTTGGGGCAAGGCAGGATGCACTTCCAATACAGGTCCTAAACGTTCCAATGAAATTTGCTCTAAAGGCTCACAAAAACACACTGCATGAGGATTTCCTACATCCACCGGATATAGGAAACGCTGTTTTCCCTCTACCAATAGCTCTACTGCCTTCAAAATCTTTGGTATTCCCATGTCAACCTGTACTTGTTCCACTGTTCCCCCTCTCACCCTCAATTCCAGTTGCCTCTGCCCTGCATCTGTGTCGATGCTCAGGCAGGTTTTTCTGGTCAGCCCCCGTTCATAGACATATTTCCCCAAACAACGGATGCCATTTCCACACATCGCCCCCCGTGATCCATCTGCATTGTACATCTCCATGGTAAAATCTCCTTTGTCTCCAGGCAGGACACAAATCAGCCCATCACTTCCCACACCAAAGTGGCGGTCGGAAAGCTGTATTGCCAATTCTGGCAGATGATCCGGTTTTTTCTCCATACAATTTATGTATAAATAATCATTTCCAAGCCCATGCATTTTGGTCACGTGCATACACCATACCTCCCATTCTATCAGAGAACTAATCTGGTATCTTTGGTCCCTGCTTCCTAGTATATGCACTTGTTGTTGTGGCTATGTTTCATGCTGATTTTGTAAGATTATCCACATCTTATTCTGTCTGTTTTTTAAAACTTTGTCAGATTAAAGACTTGCAATTCTCTGTCTAATTATAGTATCTTATAGGTATCTGTATTGTAAGGCAAGGTGGCCCTGAATGGATCTGCTTGCCTTTTTTCGTACCAATTCCATAGAATTTCATTCGGAAAGGGTTTGAGTGTATGAGTGTGAATGTGACAGAAATTTTCGGAAGCAATGTTTTCAGCACCAATGTCATGCGTGAGAGACTGCCCAAAAAAGTATTTCAAGAAGTGATGCACGTCATGGAGCATGGCGGCAACATCAGCATGGCTACCGCTGATATTGTGGCCAATGCCATGAAGGATTGGGCGGTGGAAAAAGGTGCCACCCACTATACCCACTGGTTTCAACCTCTCACCGGTATCACTGCTGAAAAACATGATGCCTTTATCACATGCCCTGAAGACAACAAGGTTCTGCTGCAACTCACAGGAAAACAGCTCATCATGGGTGAATCGGATGCCTCCTCATTCCCATCTGGCGGTTTGCGTTCCACCCACTATGCCCGTGGCTATACAGCCTGGGACATGACCTCCCCTGCCTTTGTCAAGGAGATGAGCGCTGGCACTATTCTCTGTATCCCCACCATTTTTGTGTCCTATCATGGTGAGGCCCTGGATAAGAAAACCCCTCTGCTGCGCTCTATGCAGGCACTCAACACACAGGCAATTCGTATTTTACGTCTGTTTGGCAACACAGAGGCACAAAAAGTATTTCCCTGTGTAGGTGCAGAACAGGAATATTTTCTGGTAGACCGGGATTATTACATGCAGCGTCGTGACCTCATTTACACTGGTCGTACCCTGTTTGGTGCACCCGCTCCCAAAGGTCAGGAATTAGAGGACCAATATTTCGGAGTCATTCGGGAACGTGTGGGTGCGTTCATGTCCGACTTAAATCAGGAATTGTGGAAGCTTGGTATTCCTGCCACCACACAGCACAACGAGGTTGCCCCCTCTCAGCATGAGATGGCTCCCATTTATACCATGTGCAATCTGGCAGTGGACCAGAACCAGTTGACTATGGAAACCATGAAGCGTGTTGCCACACGTCACGGTCTTGTGTGCCTGCTCCATGAAAAGCCCTATGCTGGTGTCAATGGTTCTGGTAAACACAACAACTGGTCCATTGGCACTGACACTGGTGAAAATCTCTTAGACCCTGGCGATACCCCCAACGAAAATCTCCAATTTTTGTTGGTGCTCTCCTGCATCATGAAGGCAGTGGACAAACATGCTGACCTGCTGCGTCAGTCTGCCGCCTGTGTGGGCAATGAACATCGTCTGGGTGGTCAGGAAGCCCCTCCTGCCATTATCTCTATTTTCCTTGGAGACCAGCTTGAACATGTGGTCAATCAGATTGTGTCCAATGCTGACTCCATTAAACTGCTGGCTTCTGGCAAGTTGGATTCTGGTGTGTCCACTGTACCTCTTTTGAGCCGTGATGCCACAGATCGCAACCGCACCACCCCATTTGCCTTCACTGGCAACAAGTTTGAATTCCGTATGGTGGGTTCCTCTGACTCCATTGCAGATGCCAATACCACCCTTAATGCCATTGTGGCTGAAGCAATGTGTGATGCAGCCGACTATTTAGAGCAGGCAGAGGATTTTGACAGTGCCTGTCTACAGCTCATTCACGACAATATGGCACAGCATCAGCGGATTATTTTCAATGGTAACGGCTACTCCGACGAGTGGGTACGGGAAGCTGCCCGCCGTGGTCTGCCCAATCTACCCTCTCTGGTGGATACAGTCCCTGCCCTTGTCACAGACAAGGCAGTCGAGCTGTTTACCAAGTTTGGCATTTACACCAAAGTAGAACTGGAAGCCCGTGCGGAAATCATGTATGAGACCTATATTAAGGTCATTAAAATCGAGGCAAATACCATGATTCACATGGCAGCCAAACATTACATTCCTGCCATCATTACTTACACCACCCGCCTTGCCCAGTCTATCACTGCGGTTGCCCAGGCATGCCCTGAAACAGACCTGTCTGTACAGAAAAAACTGCTGAACTCTGTCAGCGATTATCTCTCTCAGGCTTCCTACGCATTGGAGCAATTAAAACCCCTGATGGACCGTGTAGACTCCATTGAGGACCTGAAAGAAATGGCTCTGACCTACCGCCGTGCTGTAGTACCCGCCATGGATGCGCTGCGTTACCCCATTGATGTGCTGGAATTGATGGTGGACAAGGAAGTATGGCCGGTTCCCACTTATGGTGATTTGATGTTTGAAGTATGATTCCTCTCATTTACAGACCACAACTCCCCATTTGCAATGCAAATGGGGAGTTGTTTATTCAAAAAAATAAAAGTGGGCTGTCTGCATACACAGACAGCCCCGTTATGGATGTAAAGAAAGAAACGCTTTGGCAAATCAGTCTATTTTGGGAACGGCAGGTAACAGATTAGAACAGACCAGAAATCACGCCGTTCTCATCAATGTCAATCTTTTCAGCAGAAGGAACCTTGGGCAGACCAGGCATGGTCATCACATTGCCGGTGAGGGCAACAATAAAGCCTGCACCAGCAGAGACCTTCAAAGTACGCACGGTCACTTCAAAGTTCTCAGGAGCACCCAGCAGCTTCTGGTCATCAGAGAAGGAATACTGGGTCTTTGCCATACAGATGGGATACTCACCAAAGCCCAACTCAGTGAGCTGCTTTGCCTGCTTCTTTGCATCAGCAGTGAGTACCACGCGTGCACCACGATAGACACGCTTTACAATAGCGTCCAGCTTTTCCTCAATGGAGAGGGTACTATCATAGACATATCTGAAGTTGTTTGGCTCCTCACACAGACGCACAACCTCTTTTGCCAGCTCTACGCCGCCTTCGCCGCCTTTGCCCCACACCTCGGACAGTGCCACATTGACACCCAGCTCTTTGCACTTGGTACGGATCAGCTCCAACTCAGCCTCGCTGTCAGTGGGGAAGCGGTTGATTGCAACCACAGCAGGCAGACCATACACCTTGGTTACATTTTCTACATGGCGCAGCAGGTTGGGCAGCCCCTTCTCCAGTGCCTCCAGATTTTCGTTGTTCAAATCAGCCTTTGCCACACCGCCGTGATGCTTCAGTGCACGGACAGTGGCAACGATCACACAGGCGTCAGGCTTCAAACCAGCCATACGGCACTTAATGTCAATAAACTTCTCAGCACCCAGGTCAGCACCGAAACCACCCTCAGTTACAGCATAATCGCCCAGCTTCAGAGCCATACGGGTTGCCATAACAGAGTTACAGCCATGTGCAATATTAGCAAATGGACCGCCGTGGATAAAGGCGGGAGTTCCTTCCAAAGTCTGCACTAGATTGGGCTTCATGGCGTCCTTCAAAAGGGCTGCCATAGCTCCGGCTGCCTTCAAATCACCGGCAGTGACAGGCTGCTCATCATAGGTGTAGCCCACAATCATCTTAGCAAGACGCTCTTTCAAGTCTGTGATGGAGCTGGCCAGACACAGAACTGCCATAATTTCAGATGCAACAGTGATATCATAGCCATCCTCACGCACCACACCATTGACACGGGAACCCAGTCCATTGACAATGGAACGCAGCTGACGGTCGTTCATGTCCACAACACGCTTCCATGTAATGCGCTTAGGGTCAATCCGCAGTGCATTGCCCTGGTAGATGTGGTTATCCAGCATAGCAGCCAACAGGTTGTTTGCTGCACCAATGGCGTGGAAATCGCCAGTAAAGTGCAGGTTAATATCCTCCATAGGCACTACCTGGGCATAGCCACCACCAGCGGCTCCACCCTTCACGCCAAATACAGGACCCAGAGAAGGCTCACGCAGAGCAATCACAGACTTCTTACCAATTTTGCGCAGACCATCTGCAAGACCCACAGTGGTAGTTGTTTTACCTTCGCCGGCTGGTGTAGGAGTAATCGCAGTCACCAGAATCAGCTTTCCATTTTCAGCAGTGGTCTCATTGAGCAACTTATAATCTACTTTTGCCTTATAGTTACCATATAGTTCCAGATACTTCTCATCAACACCAGCTGTCGCTGCAATCTCACGGATATTTTGTGGGGTATGCTCCTGTGCGATTTCGATGTCAGACTTAAAACTCATGACATTGCCTCCTTATAATATCATTTGAAGGTTTGGTACATCTGTAGTTTGGCTTCTACTCGATGCACTCATTATACCTTGATTTTCCTCTTTCGTAAAGACCATCTTTTTGTTATGTATGCAATAATACCTTATTTCTCACAAGGGATTCTTCTATTTTCTTTACAAAAATTTACTTGACATAGGCACAAAGACAGCCACCGTAGATGGGCACGGTGGCTGTCTTTTGCTACAAATCTACTTTTGAAATCATTACTTTTTTTCGTGCAGCTTTTTTCCGGCGTGGGCAATGACCTGCAACATGGTCAAAGCTGCCAGCCGTTCTGTACAACCAGTGGGGTCATAGGCTGGTGCAACTTCCACCAAATCCATTGCCACTACCTTACCAGTCTGGCAAATCGCCTTGAGCATATCCATGCTCTCCTCATAAGTAATTCCGCCAGGCAGAGGGGAGGCAGCACCAGGAGCCAACGGCATATCATATCCATCAATATCAAAGGTGATGTAATATGCCTCTGCATCTGGAATTTGTGATAATACATAGTCCACTCCTTTGGTGTGCAGTTCACGGGCAGAAATCAGGCGACTGCCATATGCCTTTGCATCATCATAGTCGCTTTTCTTTCCACTGCCCATGCCACGCAGACCAATTTGCACCATATCTCCAATGTGCTCCATCTCAGACATACGGCGCAGAGGGCTGCCGTTGCCCTGCACCAGTGGTCCCACATTTTTGGTCCAATCCAAATGGGCATCAAATTGAATGACACAGATTTTCTTTCCATATTCCTCCAGTGCCCGTGCCACGGGGATACTGATAGAGTGGTCCCCACCCATCACCATAGGAATGGAACCAGCACGAATGATTCTGCGCACTGCACGCTCAATACAGTGGAAGGAGTAGTCACGGTCACCCTGTAACACATCCGCGTCTCCACAATCTGCAATGGTAATAGGGGCTGCCAACATTTGTTCATCTGCCTCATAATCGTAATAGCCCACTTCACCACGTCCATATTGGGTAGAGGCTTCACGAATCCGTCTTGGTCCCATACGAGCACCACTTAAAAATCCAACGCCCATATCAAATGGGACACCCAATACGCCAAAATCTGCTTTTAATTCATCCAAATCCAGACAAATGGGATATCTGCCAAAAGAACAAATTCCAGTAATGGGCTGGCTAATCAATTCAGGTCTCATTTTAATCATCATGCCTTTCCGCTGTACCATATAAAATATAAGATACACCATTGATTTTATGATAACACATATCTGAGAAGGTGGATTCTTTGTTCCACTCAGGTCATTCTTTTTGTTATTATACCACTTCTTTAGTGAGATACAATGGCAAAACAAAGGTCTCTATTCTCATCCCCTTTTCTATCATAAGTGTTTTTTGAAAAAAAAGAAAATAAATCTTTGGTATAGCTTTCATTCATATGGTCATACTACCACTGTGCCCGGTTGAGACAACGGGACACAACATCATTTATTTTCAAGGAGGACTCCACAATGGCAAAAAAAGACATGAAGCGTCCTGAAATGACCTCTTCCCAGAGCAAGAACTCCATGACCAACAAGACCCAGATGCAGGCTGAAAACTGCACTGGCGACAAGAAAGCAAAGCCAAAGTCCTACTAATCCCAATAGATTACACCGCCCACCTGTGTGAATCCAGGTGGGCGGCAGTCTGAGCAAGGGAGGTGCAACATGGAGAAACCATCAATCTATCAAACACCAAAGGGAGAGGATTTCCGTTTAAATCCAGCCCTTCGCCTTTGCCCACGCTTTAATTATGACAGCCTTTCTTATGACCATGCTGTCCAACAGGGGGACTATGGCATTGCTGTCTTTGACAACTGCGCAGAGGAGCATATCATGTAGCCCAAAAGTTCGCCTTTTTGGCGAACTTTTTTATTCTACCGTGACACTCTTTGCCAAATTTCTAGGTTTATCAATGTCACATCCCCGCATCAGAGCTACATAGTAGGCAAAGAGCTGCATTGGGATGACTTCCAGAGATGGCAAAAACATGGGATGCACATCAGGAATGACCAATGCACTGTCCACCTGTGTGCTCAGTTTCTGTGCATGAGTCTGGGTCGCAACCCCTATCACATCTGCCCCTCTTGCTTTGACCTCTTTCACATTGCTCATCAACTTCTCAAACAAGGTATTCCATCCTGCCAATGCTACAACCAAGGTTCCATCTTCAATCAGTGAAATAGTACCATGCTTCAGTTCTCCGGCTGCATAGGCCTCCGAGTGAATATAAGAAATTTCTTTCAGTTTGAGGGAACCTTCCAACCCAACGGCATAGTCAATGTTACGACCGATGAAAAAGATGGAGTTGTGGTTGAAGTAGATAGAGGCAAAATATTGAATCTCCTCTGTGTGGTCCAGAATCATCTGGGCTTTTTCTGGAAGCTGTTCCAGTTCTGCTACCAGAGTTTCATACTCTTGCTCGTTCAGCTTTCCCAGTTTCTTTGCAAAATCCAAAGCCAACAGATAGACCACTGCCAACTGGGTGGAATATGCCTTTGTGGTGGCCACTGCAATTTCTGGACCTGCCCATGTATACAGTACATCATCTGATTCCCGAGCGATGGTGGAGCCAACCACATTGACAATGGACAAAATACGTGCTCCCAATCGCTTTGCCTCACGCATAGCAGCCAGCGTGTCAATGGTTTCCCCTGACTGACTGATGACAACTGCTAATGTGCGTTCTGTAACAATTGGCTCACTGTATCGGAATTCTGAGGCCAGTGCCACTTCTACGGGAATACGCAGCAGCCGCTCCAAAATATATTTGGCAGCCATCCCCACATGGTAAGAGGAACCACAGGCAATCACATAAATTCTGTCCAGTTGCTGTAACTGTTCCTGTGTTATATTCAACTCATCCAGTACAATCTGTCCATTTTGAATCCGTGGAGAGATGGTAGCTTGAATTGCCTTTGGCTGTTCCATGATTTCCTTGAACATGAAATGCTCATAACCGCCTTTTTCAGCGGCAGAAATTTCCCAGTCAATATGAACCACTTCTTTTGTCACTGGACGCATAAGGGAGTCATAAACCTGAATACTGTCCCGTGTCAGCACAGCCACTTCTCCATCGTTGAGGTAACTCACCTCTCTGGTGTAGGAAATCAATGCAGTGACATCAGAGGCAATCATATTAAACCCCACTCCATGTCCCACAATCAGGGGAGAGTCCTTCCGCACTGCCACAAACTGTTCTGGCTCATCTGCACACACAATACCCAGCGCATAGGCTCCTTCAATACGGTGGAGCACTTTGGACACTGCATCCAGCAAATCACCATGATAGTAGTATTCCAGCAGTTGCGCGACCACCTCAGTATCTGTTTCAGAGGCAAAGACAACCCCTTTTGCCTCCAAAAATTCCTTGAGTTTCACATAGTTCTCAATAATGCCATTGTGTACTACCGCAATTTTCCCAGACTGGCTGACCTGTGGATGGGAGTTAATGTCATTGGGGGCACCATGAGTAGCCCATCTGGTATGTCCGACCCCCATGGTGCCGGGGACTGCTTGCCCCTGCTGGGTGGCATCCCATAACGCCTGTAGTCTGCCTCTGGCTTTGACCACCTGTAATCCCTTTTCAGGGTGAAAGACAGCAAGACCAGCTGAGTCATAGCCACGATACTCCAATCTGGTCAAGCCATCTAACAAAATAGGAGAAACCTGTTCCCTGCCAATATATCCAACAATTCCGCACATTACTTTTTGCCTCCTAATGAAATGGGAGGACAAACTCGCAGCCATTTGACCTCTTTCTCCAATCACAGCCCCTCTGTTTTGCAGTTACCTGCATATTTGCTGACTGTGTCTCGCATTTGGAACCATACGGAAGGGCATCCGCCGAAGTTTTGGGACTTGAAAGTCCTTTCGATACTCCCTTCTCCTCGTCTCCCAACTGACTTACATCGGCTGGGACTGGCGCTTTTGATGGGCAACCCCCATAATCCTCCTTTCTTTCTGCGATGAATTCTAACAGAGAAATTCCCTGCTACAATGTCCATTATTATAGTAAATTGCACAAAATTAGTAAAGCATTTTTGTATGAAAATACTTTTTATTTTTCTCAAAAATGAAAATCCCCTGTGAGCACAGGTTCCAACCTGCCTCACAGGAGATTTTATGTGTAAATCGTGTTCCCTAGACCTAGAGATGCAAGCGTGACACAGCCTCTGCAATCCTCTCTCTGTTTTCGGTTGTCTGTTCTACGTTTCGTTCACAAAAAACACCAAACAGGACATCCAATACAAAAAGCTGTGCCATGCGGGCAGTGGCAGAACCTGCCTGAAGCGGTCCCTCATTGGAACCACACTGCAACACCACATCAGCCACCTGACCGCCGGGAGATTTGGGAAACCGGGTGACTAGAATCACCTTTACCTTCTTTTCCCCTGCCACTTCCAAAATATCCTGCAACTCTTTTGTAGAACCTGAGTAGGAGAAAAATAATATCAAATCATTCTCCTCCATCAGCGCCAAAGCATTCATCTGCAAATGGGAGTCTGGTACAAACAGGAACTTAGAAGAAACTGTGGAAAACATGGTCCATGCCTCCTCAGCCAGAACCATAGAGCTGCCCTGCCCCATACAGTAGATCCGCTTTGAGGTGTCAAACAGGTCCACCACCCGATTGACCACACTGGAGCTGAGCAGCTTCATGGTCTGCTCCATGGCAGACACACTCTCATGAAAACGCCGCTGGCACAGCCCCCGGAAATCCTGTTCCTGACCAGCCATCTCTGATGGTGCTTCTGATGTGGGATGTGCTATGGTACGGGTAGCCATAGAGGCCTTTGCCAGTTCCAGTTTAAATGCGTTATACCCAGCCAGTCCCAACCGACGGCAAAACCGGGAAATGGTGGCATCTGCAACCTCACACTCCTCTGCCAGCTCAGAAATGGACATATACTGCGCCTCAATCCGGTGTGCTAGTATGTAGTCTGCCACTTTCTTCTCCGAGTTGGTCAACTGGAAATATTGGCTGCTAATGGTCTCAAAAATATCCTGTGGATTCAAGGCAGTTCCATTCCCCTTCCTGTGTCTTGTCTCTGATGTTTCTAACTTACTTTCCCTGCTCCAAGATTTCTCCCAACATGGTGTCCACCATAATCAGACAGCGGGGCACATGGAATGGACCTTTGAAGGTGCAGCCTTTGCAAGCTGGTTCTGTGGGTTTGCCATCCCGGCGGAGATAGCCATACCACTCCCCATACTCCTCATCGGCAAAATAGGTTTTGCAGTAGTCCATCACTTTGTAGAACCACTCCAGATACTTCTCATCCCCACTGTCACGGTACATCATCAGGCTGGCAATCAAGGTCTCATTGTGTGGCCACCACAATTTCATGTCATGCTCATAGGCCTCAGGTGGATAGCCCATGCAGTCCACAAAATACAGGATGCCGCCATACTCATGGTCCCAGCCACGCTCAATGGCCATATCAAATACTTCCATTGCCTTTTTGCGCAGTTCCTCATTGTTTTCATATTTGGCTTCTTCCATCAAAAACCAACTGCACTCAATGTCATGACCAGGATTGACAAAACGACCTGCGGAAATATCAGACCAAAACTCTCCATTTGGTCCAACGGTCTCCAAGGTACACTTCAGCTCAGGCTTGTGGTGATATTTGAAGATAGTCTCCACACATTCCTTGGCACGTGCGTCATACAGCTCCCTCTGTTCAGGGTCACATCTACGCATGACAGAGGTAATATTCAGATAAATCATAGGGTCAGCCAATGCCCGACCTGTCCGTGTCTCTGGAATAGTTTTGGGTCCCATGCCAGTGGGGTCAGCAATCAGACCATTGTTCAGATTCCAAATCAGTTCGTAGGCTCTGCGTGCCCGCTCAATGTACTCCTTCTCTCCAGTCAGTCCATAGTATTCTGCATTGGCAAGGGCATAAAATCCCTCAGAGAAGCAGTAACGACGTTGACGCAGAGGCTTTCCGTCTCCTGTGACGGTGAAATACATTCTGTCTCCAGCCTCACGGTTGATACAGTGGGCTTCCATAAAGTCCAGACAGCTCTTACTTGCCTCCATCCACTCGTCTCTTTTGCCATAGACGTGGCACAGATAGGCATAGGTCCAGCCACACCGACCCTGCATCCATACACTTTTATCTGTGGAAAAACGCTCTCCTGTGCGGTTGATGCAGGTGTATACCCCACCATGTTCTTTGTCCATTCCATATTTTAACCAAAACTCTGCACTGCTTTTCAGCTCTTTTTGAACCCATGTGCGGATTTCCTGCAACTTTTTTGTATCCATAATTTCAACCCCTTATTTTCCATAAAATACGGCTTTTTTGGTTCTTTTCTTCTGGATTTTCAATTTATATCACAAGCATACCATGTTTGCAAATATTTTTCAATTCAATATTTTGTCTAAAATTTTTTTCGATTTTTAATGACATTCCACAAGAAACATGATAGAATACTCATGGAAATCGTGCTCATTGGCAGATGGGATTTCTACATTTTCTACAAAAAATCCCATTTATGACACGAAACATCACCGAAATCTATTATAGTGGTCTACCACTAAAATAGCAACGCATTTCTCAAAATTTTCTTTCATTAGGAGGCTTGATGACGGATGAATCGCTACGGAATTGAGATTGAGGTTCAAAACAAACCCTGCCTTGACCCTGAGTTCATGCCCATTCACAAGTTTAACGAGTCATTTTTAAAAACTGCCAAGAAGCCAGTGTCCTTCGCTGTGGAACGCTCTGGTGGTCAGGTGGCTGTTTGCCATACCTTCCTTCATGGTACCGAGGAGATGCGAGAGGCTGACCACTACTATGCCGACCGCCTGGTAAAGTCCATGCTGTGGATGCAGGGTGGCTTCAAGGTCTATGTCAGCGGCGATGAAGATATTTATGAATATCTGAAAACGACTTATTGTTCCACAGGTAATCGTGCTTTTGATGCGGATTTTATGGCAGGTGTCTATGAACATCCCTTTGAAGTGGTACTGTGTGACAAAGTACCTGAGGAAAAAGGAGCTTCTCAGGCAATTGGTCGCCATCTGGGTGGCTGCCGTGTGGGCTTTGATGCTGGCGGAAGTGACCGCAAGGTATCTGCGGTGATTGATGGTGAACCTGTCTACTCAGAAGAAGTGGTATGGTTCCCCAAAACCACAGAAGACCCCGACTATCACTATGATGGAATTGTAGCTGCCTTCAAATCTGCCGCTGAGAAAATGCCCAGAGTAGATGCTGTGGGTGTCTCCTCTGCTGGTATTTATATTGATAACCGCACTATGGTGGCCTCTCTTTTCCTGAAGGTGCCAAAGGAGCAATTTGACAAAAAAGTAAAGGATATTTATATCCGTGCTGCCTGTGATGTATTTGGTCCAGACATTCCTCTAGTGGTATGTAACGATGGTGATGTGTCCGCTCTGGCTGGTGCTATGGGGCTGGGTGAAAACAATGTACTGGGTATCGCTATGGGTACCAGTGAGGCTGTGGGCTATGTAGATGAACATGGCAACATCACCGGCTGGCTGAATGAGCTTGCCTTTATGCCTGTAGATGCAAACCCTGACGCTATGGAAGATGAGTGGTCTGGGGATATTGGCTGTGGTGTAAAATATTTCTCCCAAGATGGTGTCATCAAACTGGCTCCCCGTGCTGGAATTGAACTGGATGAAACTCTGTCTCCTGCGGAAAAGCTGAAAGTGGTTCAAAAATTGATGGAAGAAGGCTCTGACGCTGCCGCTCAGGTCTACCGCTCCATTGGCACTTATCTGGGGCATGCCCTCGCCTACTACTATCAACTCTATGGCTGTAAGCATGTTCTGTTGCTGGGGCGTGTGATGTCCGGTAAGGGTGGCGACCTGATTTTGGAGGAAGCCCTGCGTGTCTTAGCGGATGAATACCCACAATATACCGGAAAACTGTTCCCTGCTCTGCCTGATGAAAAGTCTCGCCGTGTGGGGCAGTCTGTGGCTGCCGCTTCTCTCCCGGAGGTGTAAAATATGGTCATTGGAAACGCAACCCTTTTTGTGAATGGTGCATTTCAGTCCGGTTCCATCACATTTGAACATGGGGTTATTACAGGAATTGGGGCTGCTGATGTACCCTGTGATGTAGATGCAAAGGGGATGTATCTTGTCCCCGGCTTTGTGGATGTCCACACTCATGGAGCAGTAAATCAGGATTTTTCTGACGGCAATCCAGATGGTCTGCCTGCCATGTCTCGCTATTATGCTCAACACGGTGTCACCTCTTTTCTCGCCACTACCATGACCCTGAAAGAAGAAGTGCTCACCCCTGCTATGAAAACCATTGCAGGGTTCCAGCGTCCTGTGGACGGTGCAAAGTGCGCCGGAATCCATTTGGAAGGTCCCTTCCTCTCCTATGCAAAAAGAGGGGCACAGGCTGCGGAAAATCTGCACAAGCCAGATGCTGCTATGTTCCATCGCTTGAATGAAGCCAGTGGCGGACAGGTTAAGCTGGTCACAGTTGCCCCAGAGGAAGAAGGTGCTATACCCTTCATTGAGGAGGTATCCAAAACCTGCACCGTATCCATCGGGCACACCACAGCCAGTTATGAAACTGCCTGTGCAGCCTATCAAGCTGGTGCTTCCCATGCCACTCACCTGTTTAATGGAATGCCATCCTTTCTACATCGGGAACCTGGTGTGATCGGTGCTGCCTTTGACTGCGGTGCCACAGTAGAACTGATTTGTGATGGACTACATATCCATCCTGCTGTCATTCGTGCTACCCATCAATTATTTGGGGATCATCTTGTCATCATCAGTGACTCTCTGCGCTGTGCTGGTATGCCAGATGGAGAATATGAACTGGGTGGGCAGCCGATCGAGATGAAACAGGGGAAAGCTACCTTGAAGGGTTCTGACACCTTAGCTGGCTCTTCCTCCAATCTGTTACAGGAATTAAAGAATGTAGTTGCTTTTGGGCTGCCCTTGGAAGCTGCCCTGACAGCGGTTACATTGTCCCCAGCCAAAGCGGTACGCTTGGATCATCAGATTGGTTCCCTTGTCGTGGGCAAACAGGCTGACCTTGTGTTATTGGATTCCGAATTAAACTTGCACAGTGTCTATGTGGATGGCACACAGGTGCTATAATATTGTATTTTCATTTGTTGAGGAGGAATTTCCCATGCGTATCATCCGCACAAAAAATTATGAAGAAATGAGCCACGCCGCTGCCCAGCTCATTGCCGCACAAATCACCCTAAAACCCAACTGTGTCTTGGGTCTCGCCACTGGTTCCTCTCCTGTTGGTGCTTATCAGCAGCTCATTCAATGGTATGAGCAAGGAAAATTGGACTTCTCCGCTGTTCGCTCTGTCAATCTGGATGAATATGCTGGTCTGACCCCTGACCATGATCAGAGCTATGCCTATTTTATGCGTCATAATCTATTTGACCATGTGAACATTGACCTTGCTAACACCAATGTACCCAGTGGTATCTCTGGTGACGATGAGTGCACACG
Organism: uncultured Oscillospiraceae bacterium; assembly: GCA_944383165.1. Taxonomy (GTDB): domain Bacteria; phylum Bacillota; class Clostridia; order Oscillospirales; family Oscillospiraceae; genus Lawsonibacter. Next base: position 18,815 of record CALWON010000003.1, on the reverse strand, counting down.
CTATGACCAGCTGATTGCCAACTTTGGCGGCATTGACTTACAGCTTTTGGGTCTGGGTGTCAATGGTCACATCGGTTTTAATGAACCAGATGACCACTTCTCTCTGGGTACACACAAGGTAACACTGACTGAGAGTACCAGAGAAGCCAACAAACGCTTCTTTGCCTCTCTGGATGAAGTGCCTACCCATGCCTACACCATGGGCACCCGTGATATTTTGCAGGCTCGCCGTGTGGTGATGGTTGCCTCTGGTGAAAACAAGGCTGAAGCAGTCAAACAGGCCTTCTTTGGTCCTATCACACCCTCTATGCCCGCCTCCATCCTCCAGTTCCATCCTGACTTTGTTCTGGTGGCTGACGAAGCCGCACTCTCTCTCATTTAGTCAAAATGGTTCAGTGCAGAGTATCATCTGCACTGAATTTTTTTATGATTGTGACTACCATTTTCAGTCACACTATGCTATGATTGGAATGGCTTTTTGTTATTTTTACCTATGAAAGAGGTGTTTTGTATGCACTGCACAAGAAACGTAACCGAAGATTTGATTTGGATTGGTGGCAATGACCGTCAACATGCCCTTTTTGAAAGTGCACACCCAGTTCCCCGTGGTGTATCCTTTAACTCCTATTTACTGTTAGATGAAAAGACAGTCCTGTTTGACACAGTGGACCGCTCCATTCAGTCTCAGTTTTTTGAAAACCTGGACCATGCGCTGAATGGTCGTAAGCTGGACTATATTTTCGTTCACCATATGGAACCTGACCATGCTGCCACCTTGGGAGATACCATGCTGCGCCATCCAGAAGCTACTCTGGTATGTAATGGAAAAATTGTCAATTTGATTCGGCAGTTCCACTGTGTAGACCCCAAGGGTGCCCATCTGGTCAACGAGGGTGACACCATCTGCACTGGCAAACACACTTTCACTTTTATCAATGCTCCCATGGTACACTGGCCAGAGGTAATGGTCAGCTATGACAGCACAGACAAAATCCTTTTCTCCGCAGATGCTTTTGGTACCTTTGGTGCACTCAATGGTGCTCTGTTTGCGGATGAAGTGGACTTTGAAGGCAAATGGCTGGACGAGGCACGCCGCTATTATACCAACATTGTGGGTAAATACGGTCCACAGGTACAGGCTCTGTTGAACAAGGCTTCCAAGCTGGATATTCAGATGATTTGCCCTCTCCACGGTCCTGTGTGGCGGAAAAATCTGGGCTATATCATCGAAAAACATATCAAATGGGCAACTTATGAGCCAGAGGTGCAGGGCGTTCTGATTGCCTACGCCTCCGTCTATGGTGGCACAGAAAATGCAGCCAATATTTTGGCATGTAAACTGGCAGAACAGGGGATTCCTGTGGATATGTATGATGTATCCATTACACATCCCTCCTATGTGCTGTCTGAGGCATTCAAGTACAGCCATCTTGTCTTTGCTTCTACCACCTACAACAACGGTATTTTTGTTACCATGGAAAATCTGCTCCGTGACATTGCCCACCACAGTTTAAAAAATCGCAAGGTTGCATTCATCCAAAATGGTTCCTGGGCTCCTTCCAGTGGAAAATTGATGACCGAAATCATCAACTCTATGAAGGATATGGAGATTCTGGAAGCTCCTGTGACCTTGAAATCCACTCTGGCCCCTGGGCAGGAGGAGGAACTGGAAACACTATCCAAGATTCTGGCTGCTTCTGTACAGGGCAAAACAGTAGAACATGGGGAGGCACCAGTGGCACACAAGGGTTTTGTATGCAAAATCTGTGGTTTTATTTATGAGGGTGACACCTTGCCTGAAGATTATGTATGCCCCATCTGCCGCCGTCCTGCCAGTGATTTTGAACCACTGTCTTAAGTGAAAAACTGATTGAGCCGCTCTGCCAAAGGCAGAGCGGCTCAATTTACACAAGTATTCCTCCAAAGAGGTTAATACCTGACTGCTATGGTACGTTTTTTGGTTGTCATAGTACAGGTATGGCGAATTTCTTCCCATACGGTTGTCTTTTTGATGTGACAATCAATGGTAATGGGAATCCAACTCAATAAAAACAGACCATACATCACAAGCCCTTTCCAAAGGTTGCGATTCCATTTTTTCTCCAACAGTAACACACCTATACCAGAACACAAGGACAGGAACAGGGTAAAAGTGAGGTTGCAAAGCAAAACACCTACACCAACCAAAACGGCAAATCGTCCACCGATCACCATACCACACAGCAGCACAGACAGGAACAGATTGACCACTGCCAAAACCTGATAGGTTGGAATCAGCATGGTAGCAATCAAATCAAGACTTGCTCCATCCCCTCGTCCAAACAACTGCCCCAGATAGTGTTCTACCACCTGTAATGTGCCACTGGTCCAACGCTTTCTCTGTTTGACTGAAACCTCATAGGTCAATGGTTGCTCATCGTAGGTGATGGCCTTTGGCACCCAGTAGATTTTTTCTCCAGCCAGTGTACACAGGGCAGATAACTCCAAATCTTCACTGATGGTTTTGGTGTGCCAACCGCCCAGTTGCTCAAACACAGAACTTGCCACCATAAACCCAGTGCCGTTGAGCATGGCAGACAATCCCATTGCCGCCTTGCCCTGATTGTGAAAGCGGTTCATCATCCAATAATAGATGGAATAACTGCCCGACATTCCAGTATCATATGGGTTTTTACTGTCACGGTAACCCTGTGCCACTCGCACCCCAGACTGATAGGCGTTGTTCATTTCCATCAAAAAGTGTTCTTCTGCCACATTATCTGCATCAAAAACACAATAGGCATCATATCCCAGTACAGACAGTTTTTCATAGGCAAATTCCATCACATCACCTTTGCTTTTCACTGGCACTGTGCATTCCAGCACCTTGGCTCCCGCTGCCCTAGCTACTGCGGCGGTATCATCACTGCACTGGTTTGGAATCACCCAAATATCATAGAGTTCTTTTGGATAAGCCTGTTCTCGCAAACTTTCCACCAGAGAACCAATCACCTGCTGTTCATTGCGTGCCGCAATCAACACAGCAAATCGAGTGGATGCAGGAACCTGTGGATAGTCCTCCGTTTTTTTCAAAGACATCAGCCCAGTGATGAAATAATATATACTCCACAGGGTCAACCCTGTGCCCAACACCGATGTTATGATGGTAAGCACACGAATAGTTGCTTCCATACGAATCCCTCCTCTGTTGTCTATGGTGGCAGTATAACAGAGGAAGTTTAAGATTCTACCATGGGTAAGTTTAAGACTTTATAAAATTTTCCGCTGCTGGCAAAGATTGATACACTCCTCCAACCAGCTGCAATAACTCTCCTCCCTGTGAATGGCTCCCTGCATCACAAGATAATCACAGAATTGAGATTCCTCTTTTGGTGGTATGACCTCAAACTTTTCCTGTTTTTTGCGAATCTGCTCCAACCGTTGTCGATGCTGCTGCAAGTGGTATTCCAACTGTTTTAAACGCATTTCTGGTTCCATCGCATCAGAGAAAAAAAGCTGAAGGCGAAATTCATCCTTTGGAATGGGTTTAATGGGATAGGCTGTCTCCTCCCAGTTTTGAAAGGCATCCCGTCCCTGTTGTGTGATAGTATAGACTTTCTTTTTCAGTGCTGTGCCTGAAATTTCTGTCTCATACTCCACATATCCCTTTTCCAATAGGCTTTTCAATTCTGGATAAACCTGGCTGTGCTTGGCCGTCCAGAAGTCAAACAGGGAGGTTTGAAACTCCCTTGTCAAATCATAGCCTGTCATAGACTCCCGATTCAACATCCCCAAAATGGCATATTGCAATGTCCCCATTGGACAGCACCCCTTTCCTTTGTTATGGGGAAGTATACCATAGCCCTTTCTGATTTTCCACTGTTTTCTTTTTACATGTAATATTTGACATGTATTTTATTTTGTGATAGGATGGACATGTTAGCGGCAGAAAGTCGCTTCTCTTTTTGCCCACTCAATTTACATATCAGAAAGGAGCCTGAATGAGGCGTGGAAAAAACAAAGCGATATCTGATTTTTATACTGGGATTGTTTGTAAACTCGTTGGGTGTGAGTCTGATTACCAAAGCAAATCTTGGAACTTCTCCCATTTCATCCATTCCCTATGTGCTCAGTCTGAATTTTCCACTCTCTCTGGGTAATTTCACTGTTATTTTCAGTCTACTTCTCATTTTCCTGCAACTGCTGATTTTGGGAAGAAATTTCAAAGCAGAGCATGTACTGCAAATTCCAGTTTCTTTTGCCTTTGGCTGATTCATTGACATTTGTATGTCCCTTTTATGGTTTCTCAATCCCCAGCAATATCTGTTACAGATTTTCTATCTGTTGATTGGTTGCCTGATTTTGGGGATTGGTGTCTATATGGAAATGCTGGCAGATGTGGTGATGCTGCCCGGTGAATCCTTTGTTCGTGCGGTGGTGTTCCGCTGGAAAACAGAATTTGGACTCACCAAAGTTTGTTTTGATGTATCCATGACTGTCCTTGCAGCCCTGCTGTCCATCCTGTTTTCTGGTGCCTTGTTGGGGGTACGAGAGGGAACCATCATTACCGCCATTCTGGTGGGCTTTATTGCCCGTCTCATTGGTCGCAAGCTGTCCTTCTTGCCCAAAATGCTGTTTGGTGTACAGCTTGAACCAGAAGCCCCTTCTCTCTCTGATTTGGAATCCACCCCTGTCTGTATTGTAGTGGACCGGCAGTATGGCAGTGGTGGACATGATTTCGCCAAATATCTGGCACAAAAACTTTCCTTTGCCTTTTATGATGAGGAAATCATTCAGATGGCTGCCGGGTCCAGCGGATATTCTGAGGAATACATCTCTCTCAAAGAGGAAAAGATGAAAAATAGTTTGTTTTATGACTTTGTAGCCCAAATGTATACTAACCCCTCACAGACTCCCGCTCCAGAGGACAGCATTTTCCAAACAGAAAGTAAAATTATTCGAGAGGCTGCCAGCAAAGAAAACTGTGTCATAGTGGGTCGCTGTGCTGATGTAATTTTAAAAGACCATCCAAAATGCCTGAAAATGTTTCTCTGTGCTCCCATTGAAGCCCGTATCAAACGGGTGATGAAATATGAACAGATGGACGAAAAAACAGCACGTCACAGCATCCTGATGACCGACCGCAGCCGTGCCCGCTACTACAACTACTACGCAAACCGTGTCTGGGGATTGGCTCCCAACTACCATCTCTGTATTGATACCTCTACTGGTGCACCCCATGCAGAACAGATGGTACTGGACATGCTGGAACACATCACTGGCTATCACCCCAATCCCAAAGAAATTCCCATTCCATAAAAGGACAGCCTGTATCCCTAACCAAGATACAGGCTGTTTTCTCTCATTTAAATTTGGATATTGACCCCATTGACCAGCACACCATCTTCTACCTGAATCATCACATATTTGACCCCATTAATCACTCTTGTCTGAATCAGGTCGGTGCGCTCTGCATCTACTTTAATTTGGATGTAATCAGATTGCAGTTCCATTTGTTTAGTATTGACCAAGTTTGTGGGGCTAAGCTGTGTATCTGCCCCAAAACTTTGGGTATACTGCTCATCGAACTCCTGAAGTTCCTGTTCCCCCACTCCACAGGTCGCCAGTACTTGGCGCATGGTTCCACGGTCTACAAGCAATGGTTCCTTTATCTTGCTCTCCTTATGTTCTGCAATCATACCACAGAGTTGATCCTGTACACCCTGAATCACTTCAAAACTACATGCCTCTCCCAAAGCTTCACTGAGTGCAATGTCAAATTGCTCTTTTTGCTCTGCGGCTGGCATGGGCGGTGTTACATGAAATAATTTTTCAATCAAATTTTCCTGCATTACTTTGGTATTTTTGGTGTAATACAGTGCACCATATAAATTGGCTGCCCGGTCATCAAAGGCAGGAAACAAAAACCCCAGCTCTGGTGGAGAGACAATCCAATCCGGTGACAAACTGCGGAATTGATTTTCCTGCACATAGTAGCTCAGTGCCGGTTTGGTCTGTTTCACTGGGCAGATGCTGCACAAAATATAGGAGTAGACCTCCTGTGCCCCATCTTCCAGTTCCTCCCCATCTTTGCTGTGATAGGGCACATCATAACTGTCATGAATCAGTAAAATGAGGTAATTGCCATCCAGCTCCACACTGTCAATAACCTGATGGAAAAAGGTATCCACTGCCTCCTCATCCCGCAATCTGGATTGGCGCAGGGCCATCAGTTGTTTATGTTCTGGACTATCTACCACCTGCTGGGTGGCAAAGGTAAGATCCAGCAAATTTTTCCCCAGCGTACCAGACAGGGTACGCTTTAACAGAGCTAGTATTTTCTCATTCTCCTCTTGTGACATAACCCCAAGGGACTGTTGGAATTGGGAGACAATTTCCCCCACCTCGTTGACATAGCAGCCTCGCACATGGGTAATCCCAGTGCGATCCTGTCGAAATCTGCGGCGCAGTTCAGAAACTTCTTTTTCATTCATGGTGCTTCATCCTTATATTTGGTTTGGGTCGGAACATCCGCCTCTATAATAATAGCACATTTTTTCTACTATTTCAAAAATTTTTTGTCAAAGCTCTTTTCTGTTTGCAAGTTGTTCCACTCTATGATACCATACAGACAAAACGACCATTCCATAGGAGGTATTTATAATGGCAAAAGCAATTTTAAAGCGTGAGGAAATTCCAGAGCAGTATACATGGAATACCGCTGACCTCTACCCCTCTGACAGCCAGTGGGAGGCAGATTTTCAAATTTTAGGAGACAATATCAAAACACTAGCCACCTACGAAGGAAAACTCTCTGAAAGTGGAACCATCCTCTATCAGTTTGTTACCTTAGAACAGGAAGCGGGAGAGCGTCTAAGCAAGTTGATGGACTATGCCCAGAGAAAAAGTGATGAGGACACCAGAATTTCCACCTATCAGGCTATGGTAAGTCGCATCAGCTCCCAATATGTTGCATTTTTACAGGCAACTGCCTTTGAAGTGCCTGAGGTACTGCGGATTCCTTCTGAAACTTTGGAGCAGTTTTTTGAAACCACACCGGAGTTACAGCTCTATCGCCGGTATTTTGACCTGATTTTACGCCGTCGAGCACATACCTTATCTGACCAGGAGGAAAAACTGTTGGCTGCGGCTGGTGAACTGTCCCAAGCCCCAGACGATATTTTCTCCAAGCTGACTGATGCCGATTTAACCTTCCCAGATGCCATCGACGAACATGGGGAACACCATCCTCTTTCCAATGGCTCTTATACCCTGTTGCTCTCCAGCCCTGACCGTGTGTTAAGAAAATCTGCCTTTGAGCAACTATATCAGGTCTATGGCAGTGTAAAAAATACCCTGGCTGCCACGCTGTCCTCACAGGTCAAGCAGCTACAATTCTTTTCCACTGCCAGACACTATTCCTCCCCACTTGCCGCCTCTCTCGACCACACCCATGTACCAGAAAGTGTATATCACAACCTCATTTCCACTGTTCACAACAATTTGGACAAACTCCACCGCTATGTGCGGTTACGGAAAAAATTGCTGGGTGTCGATGAGCTCCACATGTATGATGTCTATGCACCTATGATTCAGGGTGTAGAATCCACCATTCCCTATGAAAAGGCAACCAAAACTGTCTATGAAGCAGTTGCCCCTCTGGGAAAAAACTATCAGGCAATGATTCAGGAGGGGCTGGAACACCGCTGGATTGATGTCTATGAAAATGTGGGAAAACGCTCTGGCGGGTATATGTCAGGGGCAATGGTGCACCCCTATATCCTTCTCAATTATCAGGACGATTTGGACAGTATGTTTACACTGGCACATGAACTGGGACATGCCATCCACTCCTACCTCTCCAACAAAACCCAACCCACTGTCTATCGTGACTATGTGATTTTTGTGGCAGAAGTGGCTTCTACCTGCAACGAGGCTCTTCTGATGGAATATCTTCTGAACAAAACCACTGACCCAAAAGAGCGGGCATGGCTTTTGAATCATTTTCTGGAACAATTCAAGGGCACTTTGTACCGTCAAACCATGTTTGCAGAATTTGAATTAAAAATCGGTCAGTTGGCAATGGAAGGGGAAGCACTCACAGCGGAACGTCTCAGTCAGGAATATCTCCAGCTCAACAAGACCTATTTTGGAGATAATATGGTATCTGACTCAGAAATTGCACTGGAATGGGCACGCATTCCCCATTTTTACTACAATTACTATGTATTCCAATATGCAACTGGCTACTCTGCTGCCATTGCTCTGTCCAGAAAAATTCTGTCTGAAGGGGAACCTGCGGTCAAACAATATCTGGAATTTTTGTCTGGTGGATGCAGTCAGGACCCCATTGACCTGTTGCGTCATGCCGGTGTGGATATGACCTCTCCTCAACCCATCCAATCTGCCCTTGACCTGTTTGGAACCCTGTTGGATGAGATGGAAACTTATTTAGAGGCATAACGCCTTTGATTGGTACAAACCTAAATTTGGAGGCACAAAAACAGCCCCCACATATGGTGGGGGCTGTTTTATACTATCCCTCTGTTTCATCTGCCATCCCTGTGATGATGGAAAGGGCTTGATGATTGTTTTCAATCTTAGTAATCTGATGGCTTCCTCCATACTCTCCATCTATGGTCCATTGAATGGATTTTTCACAGGTAAACGTGAGTTTGGAGGCATGGAGTGAAATCAATGCTCCACCATTTTCTGTGGGTTGTTGTCGAATCAGTGCCTGTAAACTGGCTCCTATCTCTCCAATATTCACCGGTTTCTTTACTAAAATCACCTCAAACAGACCATCATCTAGCTTCACCCAGTCAGTTGGAATGGATTTCATTCCCCCAATGGAATGGGTATTGCACACCATACCATAATAAAAATCATCCTCCAACACTTGCCCATCATATTCCACTTTCATATGATAGGGAGCAATAGATGGAATAGAGGCAATCCCTGCCATCACATAGGCCAGATGCCCAAAGGTATTTTTTAAATCCTGTGGTGTATCATATGCCACTTCTGTAAAGGCACCAAAGGCAGCCACATAGACAAAGGGACTTTGATTGAGTGTGCCAATATCCCATTTCATTGGCTCCACATCGCTTGCTGCCAACTGAGCAGCCTTTTGATAGGAATTTGGAATACGCAAAGTTGCTGCACAGTCGTTGGTGGAGCCTGCCGGTATATAGGCAAGAGTTGGTGGATTGGCAAGCCGTAGCAATCCTGCGGCGGTTTCACTTAAAGTTCCATCCCCACCACTACAGACAATGCGGTCGAACTGTTCTCCAATCTCCTCTACTACTTGACTGGCGTCCCCTTTTGACTGGGTGGGATGTACCGTGACTTGCCATCCCGCTTTTGTCATTGTATCTACAACTGTGGAGAGATGGCTGGCACTTCCCCCTTTTCCTGAAGTAGGATTATACAAAAATAGCATTTTCCCCATAATATTACCTCAATTTATGCAAGCGTTGTTCGTTTCCATTTTATGCGTATATAAGAAATTTCAGACCTTATTATAGATTATTCCCAAAAAAAAGCAACCTAAATTTATGAACTTTACAAATCCAAACACTTTCTTAACTTCCACAGGAGGTTCTCATGCAACAAAGAAAACATGTACTGATTACGGGAGGCAGTCGGGGAATTGGTGCTGCCACTGCAAGAAAATTTGCCCAATGTGGCTGGGATGTAACCATTAACTACTGTACCTCTCATAAACAGGCAGAACTTTTGGTTTCTGACCTGCTTTCTATGGGTGTTCAGGCACAAGCCATTCAGACAGATTTGAGCGACGAACCGCAAGCATCTGTTCTCATCCAACAGACCCAGCAAACACTTGGTCCCATTTTCTCCCTTGTGTGCAATGCTGGAATTGCGCTCCCACAGATGTTGTTAACTGATGTCCAGAGTACACAGTGGAACCAGCTTCTTTCCACAAATTTGAGTGGGTTGTTCTATCTGCTGCGTGCCGCTGTTCCACACTTTGTCAAACAACAGAAGGGTAGCATTGTGACTGTCTCCTCCATGTGGGGGGTATCTGGTGGTTCCTGTGAAGCTGCCTACTCTGCTTCCAAGGCAGGTGTCATCGGTTTGACACAGGCAATGGCAAAGGAACTTGGTCCCTCCCATATTCGTGTGAACTGTGTGGCCCCTGGCGTGATTGCCACAGACATGAATGCCCACTTAACGGCGGAGGATCTGCTTGCCCTCTCGGACGAAACCCCTTTATGTCGGATTGGGCAACCAGAAGAAGTGGCAGAAGGGATCTACTTCCTTGCCAGTGATGCAGCCAGTTTTATTACCGGACAGACCTTACAAATCAATGGGGGAATTTTTATCTAATGTTCCAAATGTTCGGTTGCAAGACCCTTTGAAACTTGATATAATGGGGCGTACTCTATAGATTTTGACCTGAGAAACGGAGGTACCATTGTGAACCGTTTTAAATTTGACTATCGTTCCTACCGAGGACGGGCCGGTTTGACTGACTGGCTGAAAAGAATTACATTCATCCTGGCTGTTTTAGTAGCCATCGGGTTATCCATCCTCTATTTTGCTCCCGATTTTCTTTCTAATTTATCCTTTTCTGCCCCTTCCCGCACAGATTCCTCTGGTAACACCCCTGCACAGGAACCGTCCACCTCACAATCCAATTCCTCCTCACCCAGCCAGCCCACTTCTGATGAAGGCAGTTCTTCTACAACACAGCCAGAAGAGGAACCAGAAGAAACCACTGTATTAAAAGCCATTCCTGTCTCCATTGATCAAATTTTAGATGGCTCTGCCACTCAACTTGCCCAACAGGCAGGTGCCAATGGTGTAGTTGTGCCTATGAAGGACGATGATGGCACCCTTTCCTGGACCACCAATCAAATTTTTGGGGAACCTTTCCAGAGTGGGACAACAAATCCATCCATGGATGCAATCAAACAGTGGAATCAGGGTGAATTTTACACCATTGCCCAGTTCCCCTGTTTTCGCGACGATGTTGTGGGCAGAAAAATGGATCATACCCTTTACACTGTCAGTGGCTACCGCTGGATGGATGGTGGTGACTATCACTGGGCAACGCCAGCAAGTGAAGATGTACAGGACTACTATATCTCCCTTATGGTAGAACTTGCCCAGCTAGGCTTTGATGAAATCCTTTTGGAGCATTGTGGATTCCCTTCCCAGCAGGATGGGTCCCTTGGGAATGTCCGCTATCCATCAGAGGATATCACTGTTCTGATGACCCAATTTTTGGACAAAGCTGCCCAAGCTTTGCAGCCCTATGAAACCAAGTTGTCCATCCATACAAATTATGAGGTTTTGCAAGTTGGGGCTACCGAAACTGGCTTAACTGCATCCGCACTCTCTGGAACAATTTCCCATCTTTTGGTGCCAGAAGAAGAACTACAGCTTGTCAATACCTTCCTTGCTTCACAGGGGCTTGATGCTTCACTCTCCCTCATAGCAGGTTGTACTTCGTTTTCCGATTCCCTCCCCTATGCCCAAATCCTCCCTCTCCCCTAACGATACGCCCAAGAAATTCCCATGTTTTTGTTGCAAAACATGGGAATTTTTATTCATAATCAGCACTTTTATAAACATGCTAAAATCTGAACTAAAAATCAAGTGTATTTTTTGAGAAACTGTATATTTTCTTAATAAAAAGTATAGGATATATAAAATCAAATCATATTTTCAAGAAAATAGGCAATTTATGATTGATCTTTGGCAAGGATTTCAAACATTTTATGCAAATAAAAAAATGCAACTGTAAAAATGTTCTTGCTTTTTTTTTGTAATTGTCATAGAATAAAAGTCAGACAGTGCAAATCTTGCAACTACTCATTTATTTTGTATATTAGGGTGGTGAACAACATGGCAACACAAGCAATTCAAACTGTGGCAGAGCTGGAGCTTACAGTGAAGAGGCAAAAAGAAGCAGCGATTGCCGAACAAAAACAGCGCATTTTAGATGCACAGCGATCTGCCCGTCAGCAATTGGATTCTTCTCGGCAAGAGGCTGAGCAGCAAGTCAGACAGATGATGACGGATGCAGAGCAGCAGGCTGCATCTTGCACACAGGAGGTCCTGGACAGTGCGCAACAGGAGTGTGAAGAAATGAAACGGGCTGCACGGGAAAAATTAGGGCAGGCTGTAGATTTTCTGATGGAAAAGGTTGTGAGTATCTGATGGCAATTGTCAAAATGAAACATCTGTCACTGCTGGCAATGCGCCCTGACCGGGAGGCAATTTTGCATCTGCTGCAGGGGATGGGATGTGTAGAGGTGGCAGAACCCTCTCAGGAACAGCGCAATCAGCAGCTTCAGGAGCTGATGCCCCATTTACAGGGGACAGAGCAGGAGCAATGGTTGACCAGTCCTGATGCCAGTCACCTACTTGAGGCACAGGTACAAAAACAGGATGCAGAGCGAGCCATTGGCGTATTGAAACACTATGGTATCAAGCCCAGTGGGATGTTTTCTCCTAAGCCTAAGCTCACTCGCTCCCAGCTATTTGCCCCTGATGCCTGTACCAAAGGGCGCAACGCAGTACAAACCGTTCTGGATACAGACCGGGAGTTATCCCGCCTACAGGGAGAACAGGGTCGCATCACTGCCCTGAAACACTCTTTGACCCCTTGGCTTTCTCTCGATGTCCCTCTAGAAAGCCATTCAACAGAAGATATGTTGGTGCAATTTGGTACTATTTCTTCTGCGGTGCCTTTTGATGAGGTAGTACGTCGGTTAGAGGCTGCCAGTGAACTGGTACAGCTTACTCTAGCAAGTACAGACCGGGATCTTAGCTACTGTTTGCTGGTCTGCCACAAGAGCTGTGAAGATTCTATTTTTGAAGTTTTGAGGGAGGTCGGCTGGTCCCGGATCTCTATGGGTGAGTGGACTGGTACTGCAAAAGAAAATGATGCTCGTCTCTATGAACAGCTTCAAGTTCTGGACAGCGAGATAGAACAGTTACAGGAGAAGCTTTCAGGTATGGGAGATCTGCTCCCCGAACTGTGTCAGGCTTCTGACCGAGCTTCCATCACTATCAACCGTGAGGAAAATCGCACTCGCCTTTTGGATACACAGCAAACCTTCCTTCTGGATGGCTGGGTTCCAGCAGAGCGGTGGTCTGAGGTGGAGAAACAACTCTCTCTCTACCCCTGTGCATGGGATGTGACTGACCCAAAAGAGGAGGACTACGGCAGTGTACCTGTGAAGTTGAAAAACAACTGGTTCACAAAACCACTGAGCATGGTCACAGAGATGTATTCCCTGCCTGCCTATGGTGGTGTAGACCCCAACCCGCTCATGGCTCCTTTCTTTATTCTGTTTTATGGAATCATGATGGCAGATATGGGCTATGGGCTTTTGATGATGCTGGCTTCTGTGATTGTTTTGAAAAAAGCACAGCCCAAAGGTGGTATGTATAACTTTTTCGCATTACTAGGACTGTGTGGTATCAGTACCTTTGTGATGGGTGCATTGACTGGTGGTTTCTTTGGTGATTTTATTCCCCAGCTTCTCAAGTTGATGAACCCAGAAAGCACATTTGTTTGGTTCTGGCCTACCCTATTCACCCCTCTGGAAGATACTCTGTTGATTCTGGTTGGCTCTATGGCGCTTGGATTGGTTCAGATTATCACCGGAATGGCAGTCAGTTTTGTACGCAAAATTCAGGCAGGAAACGTTTTGGATGCTGTATTTGAGGAACTGACTTGGTGGATTGTATTTGTAGGAATTGGGCTGATGGCAGCAAATATCACACCTGTCATTCTCTATGCAGGGCTTGTGATGGTGGTACTGGGTCCCATTCTCACCCAGCAGGGAGCTGGAAAAATTACTGGTATTTTTGCCTCTCTCTATAACCATGTGACCGGATATTTTGGAGACATCCTGTCCTATTCCCGTCTCATGGCTCTGATGCTGGCTGGCAGCGTCATTGCACAGGTATTCAATACCTTGGGCGCAATCCCTGGCAACATTCTTATTTTCATTCTAATCTCTATTGTGGGTAATGGGCTGAACTTTGCTCTAAACCTGTTAGGATGTTATGTCCACGATTTGAGACTACAGTGTCTCGAATACTTCAACAAGTTCTATGAGGATGGTGGCACACCCTTCCGCCCAATGGAGATGAAAACCAACTATTATGAGATTGTAGAATCATAAGGAGGACAACAACATGGAAATGATGGATTTATCTAGCCTGACTGTTTTAGGCAGCATTGGTGGTCTTGCCATTGCACTTTTGGGTGCTGGTCTTGCGGCAGTACTGAGTGGTATCGGCTCTGCTAAGGGCACTGGTATTGCTGGTGAAGCTGGTACTGGTCTTTTGTGTGAGGACCCCAGCAAATTTGGTAAGGTTCTGATTCTTCAGGTTATTCCTGGTACACAGGGTCTGTATGGTCTGGTCGTCTGGTTCTTTGCTGTTTACAGCATGGGTCTTCTGTCCGGTGAGGTTCCCAACCTGACTGTGATGGAGGGTATGCAATATTTTGCCGCCTGTCTGCCTATGGCTCTGGGTGGTCTGTTCTCCGCTATAGCTCAGGGTCGTGTGGCTGCTGGTTCCATCAACATCCTGGCAAAAAAGCCTGATGACTGGTCTAAGGGCATGGTGCTGTGCATCACCGTAGAGTTTTACGCCATTCTGTCCCTGCTGGCTTCCATGCTGATGATCATCAATATCAGCGGCTAAGAGAGCGAGGCCAAGTCTATGGACGGAATTGAAAAAATCACAGCACGCATCCAGTCCGATGCGGCTGCGGAGCTGCAACAACTGCGCCAGCAGACCGATGAGCAAGTCAAAGCCATTGAGACACAGGCACAGCTTCAGGCTGAAAAGGAGCGGGACGAAATTCTCGCCCGTGGTCGTAAAGCTGCCGATGAGCGTCTGGAACGTCTCAAATCTGCCGCTCAGATGGAGCGCAGAAAACTGGAATTGGCTGCAAAACAGGAAGTAGTCTCTGAGGCGTTTGAAAAAACACTGGAAAAACTCTGCAACTTACCAGATGAGGACTATATCAAACTGCTGACTGCACTCATTTTAAAGGCTGTTTCCACCGGTCGTGAGCAGGTTATCTTTTCCCAGCGTGACCGCAACCGCATTGGAAAGCAGGTTGTTGTGGCTGCCAATGAGGCACTTGTAAAAGATGTTGTGCCAGAACTGCCCGAGGCGTTGTCCAACTCCAAGGTAGGCTCCTTTTTGGGCAAGGTTGTCAACAGCACTGCTGCTCAGATTACGGGAACAGGGCTTCTGTCTCTCTCTGAGGAAACACGTCCCATTCAGGGTGGCTTTATTCTGGTAGATGGTCCTGTGGAAACCAACTGTTCCTTTGAAACTTTGATTCGTTTGAAACGTGAGGGACTGGAAAAGGAAACTGCCCAGCTTCTCTTTCCCTAATGCAGGAGACGGGAATGACTCCCATCCCTGTGTCTGACTAAAACAGTGAGGAGGGATACCTTGTCTCACACAAGAGATACCGATTATTTGTCCATCTCCACTCGCATTCATGCGATGGAAAATCGTATGCTGACGAGAGAGAGAATGGAGCGCATGATTGATGCCAAAGAGGACAGTGAGGTTCTGAAAATTCTCTCAGAATGTGGCTATGGCAGCGCAGATGGACTCCAGCTCAATACAGTAGATGAAGCCCTCAGCACAGCACAGGCAGCAACCTTTCAGGACTTGCGTGCTTCTGTACCAGACCAGCGTCTTTTGGATGTGTTTCAGCTCAAATATGACTACCACAATGCCAAAACTCTGGTGAAAGCAGAGGGAATGGGAATCCATGCCGACCACCTTCTGATGAGTGGTGGACGCTATGCCCCTGCCCTGCTGGCTGATGGCTATCACAAAGGGGAACTGCGTGGTCTCAGTGAACTCTATGGTGCAGCCATTACAAAAGCGAAGGAAACCCTAGCTGCCTCCCATGACCCACAACTTGCCGATTTGGTGTTAGATCGTGCCTATTTTGCAGAAATGACCCAGCTTGCCAAGGATAGTGGCAGTGCATTTTTACAGGGCTATGTCCGGCTGTGTGTGGACATTGCCAATTTACGCACTGCTGTAAGAGTGGCACGCATGGAAAAATCCAGTGACTTCTTATCTCATGTTCTCATTCCCGGTGGCAGTGTATCTGAAACGCAGATTGCCCGTACCCGTGGTGAGGACTTAGAAGGTTTGTTCCGTACAGGTGCACTGGCAAAGGCAGCAGAACTGGGCAGTGCAGTGGCTCGCCCTGCATCCGGTGCGTTGACTGCCTTTGAACGGGAATGTGACAACGCCCTCACAAATTATCTCTCCTCTGCCCGCCGTGTTCCATTTGGAGAGGAAACTGTGATTGGGTATTTATATGCAAAAGAGGCAGAGCTGACTGCCATCCGTACCATTTTGGCTGGTCGTAAGGCTGGGCTAAATGGGTCTACTATTCGTGAGCGGCTGCGTGAAAGTTATGTGTAAGGAGGGGCTCAGATGTACCGTATTGCAGTAATTGGCGATTCTGATAGTGTACTGGGATTCAAGTCTTTGGGACTGGATGTATGCCCTGTATCCAACGCAGAACAGGCGCGGCAGGCAATCTATCGGATGGCAAAAGAGAACTATGCCATTTTATACCTGACTGAGCAGCTTGCCAGCCAGTTACAGCCAGAGATTGCCCGCTATAAAGATGCCCTCACACCTGCCATAATCCTCATCCCTGGCAAGGAAGGCAGTTTGGGGATTGGTATGGCAAATGTAAAGAACGCTGTGGAACGGGCAGTGGGTGCAGATATTCTGTAACCCTGAGCACCACAGAAACATCCTGTCTGGTCAGACAACCGCTCTGACCAGACAGCATTGAATTTTCGTCCCCATCTTTGCATGATATGCAGATGTGGTTGTAGGAAAGAAGGTTAGAAAACCTATGGGAAAGATTGTCAAGGTCTCTGGTCCTCTGGTTGTTGCAACCGGAATGCAGGAGGCAAACATGGCAGACGTGGTTCGTGTTGGTGAGCAGCGTCTCATTGGTGAAATTCTGAACATGAATGGAGATGCCGCTTCCATTCAGGTTTATGAGGAAACTTCTGGTCTTGGTCCCGGTGCAGAGGTTGTCACAACTGGTGCTCCTCTGTCCGTGGAACTGGGTCCTGGTCTGATTGAAAATATTTATGATGGAATCCAGCGTCCTCTGGAGGAAATCAAGGCAAAAACCCAGAGCAACAGCCTCCCCCGTGGTGTGGAAGTGCCTGCACTGGACCGCAACAAAAAGTGGGAGTTCGTCCCCACAGTACAGCCCGGCACTGCCGTTGTGGGTGGTGACATCATTGGTACTGTACAGGAGACAGACTCCATTCTCCACAAAATTATGATTCCCCCTCGCATGTCTGGTACCATTGTATCTATTCAAGGTGGCTCTTTTACAGTCACAGAAACGGTAGCTGTTTTGGAGCAAAAAGACGGTACCCAAACAGAGTTGACCCTGATGCAAAAGTGGCCTGTGCGTGTGGGTCGTCCCTACAAACATAAATATCCCCCTGTGATTCCCCTGCAATCTGGTCAGCGTATTGTGGACACTTTCTTCCCTGTGGCAAAAGGCGGCACCGCTGCTATCCCCGGTCCCTTCGGTTCTGGTAAGACTGTGATGCAGCACGCTCTGGCAAAGTGGTCTGATGTGGATTTGGTGGTCTACATTGGCTGTGGTGAGCGTGGTAATGAGATGACCGACGTATTGCGTGAATTCCCTGAACTGATTGACCCCCGCACTGGTCAATCCCTGATGAAGCGCACCGTTTTGATTGCCAATACCTCCGATATGCCTGTGGCAGCCCGTGAGGCATCTATCTACACTGGCATTACCATTGCAGAGTATTTCCGTGACATGGGCTATGCTGTAGCTGTTATTGCAGACTCCACTTCCCGTTGGGCTGAGGCTCTGCGTGAGATGTCCGGTCGTCTGGAAGAAATGCCCGGTGAGGAAGGCTATCCTGCTTACCTCAGCTCCCGTCTAGCTCAGTTCTATGAACGTGCTGGTTCTGTGTCCTGCCTTGGCTCTGATGAGGATCGCCGTGGCAGTCTGACTGCGGTTGGTGCGGTCTCCCCTCCCGGTGGTGACTTGTCTGAGCCTGTTTCTCAGGCCACCATGCGTATTGTCAAGGTGTTCTGGGCACTGGATGCCTCCCTTGCTTACCGCCGTCACTTCCCAGCCATCAACTGGTTAAACTCCTACTCTCTGTATTTAGACAGTCTGAAGCCCTGGTATGACGAAAACCTGGGTAAGGATTTCCTGAAAGACCGTGAGTGGGCTATGAGCATGTTACAGGAGGAAGCCAGCCTGAACGAAATTGTACAGCTGGTTGGTAAGGATTCTCTGTCTCCCAAAGACCAGATTACACTGGAAGTTGCCAAAATGATTCGAGAGGATTTCCTGCAGCAGAACTCCTTTGTGGACATTGACTCCTTCTCTGAGTATGACCGTCAAGCCCGTATGCTGTCTATGATTCGTGATTACGATGGGCGCTGCCGTGATGCTGCCGAGCGTGGCGGCGATTTGAATGCCCTGTTCTCCATTGAGAGCCGTGAAAAAATCGGTCGTGCAAAATCTGTGCCTGCTGACCAGTATCAGGACAACTATATGCAGATTGTACTGGAGATGGAGCAGGAAATTGAAGCCATTGCACAGAAGGGAGAGAGTGAACTGTGATTCGAGAGTACAAAACCATTCAGGAAATTTCCGGTCCTCTGATGGTTGTCAACCATGTGCAGGGCGTCACTTACGATGAACTGGGTGAAATTGAACTTTCAGATGGCACCGTGCGCCGCTGTCAGGTATTGGAAGTCAACGGTGACTCCGCTGTGGT
>CALWON010000002.1 GCA_944383165.1 uncultured Oscillospiraceae bacterium | reverse complement strand
ATTTACCCTTTGTTGCAAAAGGCAGTTTCTTAACAAGTCAATATCACAAAGACCCACAGGCAAGGCTTTTAAATGGAGGAGATATTGATTTGATTTATCATGGTGGCAATGGTACTATACCAAAACTTTGTACATTTGATTATGATGGTTGTACCCAATTTCTCCAAGAAGTTGAAACACTGTTAAAACATGACCTGGTGGATATTTTTTACAAGTTAGAAGAAATTATGACACAAAAACTGGAGTTAACCGAAAGACCACAGTTTATTTTAGAGTTAGAAGATCTTGGCTATGATAGAATATTCAAAGAGAGCAATACAATTAGCCTTTTTCTAGTCAACTATGCTGCGGATGGTGATTTTACAACCGTTGGGCTGGAGATTTGTGACCGTAAACTGTATGTAGAAATTGATATTGCCATTGATATGCCAATTCATTTTCAACCCGAAACCATTTTATATAAAACGATGACAGGAAAAAAGGTTACATTAAAAAATACCACTCCCCTGATTTATCAGACTGCATGGAAAATACATCAAATTCTTGTAAGACCACGCCTAAAGGATTTAGATGATGTCATCCGATTCTTACCACATATTGATTTTGAAGACAGGCATAATTTTGAACTGTTTTTTGATGAAATTATCTCAGAATGTGAACTGACAGATGAAAAGACCTGCAAAACGTTAATTGATACCTTAAAAAGGCTGTTTGACAAACAAATACAAAGCTTAGTGCTTAGAAAAATTGAGGATGGCGATAAGATAGCATACTATAACAATTTGTACAATATATATTATGATATTCGGAAGTTAGAAAATGAGATTTACTCCTGTTTCTTGAAAGCCCTACATAGCAAAATAGATTGTGATGCTGCATTGGAATATATCAACAGACGGTTTTATGATAGTTGTAACATAAATTAAACTGATTTTGTCCAAAGAACAGGTCTACCATTTTCAGGGTCAACAGCTAAAATAATATGCTCCCTCTATAGATTGACAGTGTATTATTTCACTGGTTTTATAGAGGGAGCATATTTATTTTATGGTTTTTTGGAATCTATTTATTCTGCCACTATAATTCGGATGCGTCCACCTTCTGATTCATCCTTGTCATACCAACCTGTGAGAGACAGACCAAGATCCTGTACACGGTCCAATGTAGACAGGGTGTAGACATCATCATGGTGCTCATAGACAATGACCTGCTCAGAAATGGTATAGGTTTTGTTGCCAACCAGAAGCTGATTGCTCTGAATTTGTGTGGCTTTTACAGAGTTCATCGCAATCATCCGGTCAGGATTGGAAGGATCGCCTTCAATAATAACACCACCACGACTGACAGGATAATGTTTTGTGGTATCCGAGATGACATAGGGGGAGCCATTGATATCATACTTGTAGGTATAAAAGCGACTGAGTTCTCCCATTTGCGTTTGACCTACAACAGTCATCAGGGCGTAGGTACGGGCATCCCCAGTGGCATTGCGCAACACCAACCGGCTGATTTCACCTCTGCCGTTTAACTCATAATAGAGGATAGAGCTGGATTCCAGTTTCATGCCAGCCAGACGGCTTGGATAGATGCTGACAGCAGAGCTGTCAGAAGCTTCTAAAATCTCGATATCATCAGCAAAAGAGAGGTTATCAATTTTGGTTCCATCCTTGGATACAGTTCCAGAAAGTTGGGGAGAGGCAGGTCTGCGCAGGGTAATCTCTCCATCTGCCCCAATATTTGCGCCCACGAAATCCCCTGCTTTAAAATATCCAATGGGGGCTTCATAACTGTAAGTGTTGCCATCCGTTGCTAAGATTGTGATGGTTTCTCCCATATAGGTCGAGCCATGGCCATCTGGATAAGTGGCTTTTTCTGTTTTAATGACAATACCACAGCGGTCTGCCTCTGTCTCACTGGGGGAGATGACATGGGCAATTGCCCCGTCACGACCCAGCAGCAATGTCACAGTATCCCCTAAACCAAATGAGCCGAGGTCGGACAAGGCGTAGGCGGCAGATACAGTTTCAAAGTTCAGGGTATGACCAGAAACTGTAACCGAGGTGGGATTAGAGGAGGAGGGCTGGATGTCCTGGATCGTACCAGTCAATTTTTCTGAATACGCCCAGATGGTATTCATGGTATCATTCCAGTAGAGTATATCCATATCCTGAATTTGTCCCAGAGATGAGGCACTGCCATTTCTAATAACAGTGGCATTGCTTAAATCAAATGGGACAGAACTTTTCCAGCTGCCAGTGGCTACAATGGGACCTTGCATTTCACCATTGATAATGGAAACTAGGTCAACTTCGCCAGAAGCGTTCAGCTGATAGCCAAGGGTGTTAATATAAGGTTGACCAGCTTTTGTTTTGGCAGACAGGAGATTATAGAACAGATACATAGCATCCTGACGGGTGAGCGGGTCACTGCTGACCTTGGCAGAGACACCTTTGTCCAAAGAGAGGCTGCGGTAGAGTGACATCTGGGGAGAGGGATAGGCACCAGAAAAATCAGAGGAGGTATAACCCAGCAGGGCAAGAGCCACTGTCACACCCTCAGCCAGATTGATGGGGGCATTGGGACGGAAGGTGCCATCGGAGAAACCAGAGATCAGTCCAGCCTTTACTCCTGTTTCCACAAAACCAGCTGCCCAATGGGTGTAGGGAACATCTGGGAATGGGGAGGTGGATGCTTCTCCAATCTGTGCACCATTTACGGATGCTTTCAGGGCAATGGTAATAAATTCTGCCCGTGTCACCTGAGCATCCAGATTCATAGCCCCAGTGGCATCGCCATTCATGATACCCAATGCCTGCACCACTTGCGTTACTTCACTGACAGGGGGGATGGTACCAGTGGCTGCATAGCAGGGAAGGGAGAGGGAGGCGGCGATACAGGCTGCCAATAGGGCAGTTGTAACACGTTTTTTCATAATGAGTATTCCTTTCCAGATTAGTCGTAACGCAGTGCGTCAATGGGGTTGAGTTTTGAGGCCTTATTGGCAGGGAGGTATCCAAAAAGGATACCCACACCCACAGAAACACCAAAGGCAACGCCTACAGCAGTGAGAGATACAATGGCTGTAAATTCGGTACCTCCAGACATGAGGCTATTGACGATGACTGTGGCGATTTTTGCCATAAGAAAACCAAATGCAATGCCAATGATACCACCAATGGCAGATGTGGTGGCCGCCTCAATGATAAATTGGGTGCGGATGTCCCGACGTTTTGCCCCCAATGATTTGCGGATACCGATCTCACGGGTGCGCTCAGATACAGACACCAACATAATATTCATAATGCCAATTCCGCCAACCATCAAGGAGATGCCAGCAATGGCCACCAGGACCACCATAAGGGTATTCATCATAGTGTTCATCATGTCCAGCATCTCAGCGGAGGTCACAACCATAAAGGGAGAGTATTCATCATCATCACCATAAATAGCAGTAAGTTTTTTCTCAATGATACCACGGGCGATAGAGGCGGTGTCCTTGCTGGTACCACTCATCATATAGGTTTGATACATAGCAACAGACCCAGAAAACGCACTGTTCAATTTTTCAGCATTGGTATAGGGGATTAGAATCTGGTCATCTTCTGAATCTTTTCGCGATTCTGCAGTTTCCTCTAAGATGCCAACAATGGTATAGGTGTAGCCATTTAGCCCCAAAGTCTGTCCCAATGCAGAGCCATTGTAATATTCTTTGTTGATATAGGAGCCGATCACACAGACTTTTTGGGAACGCAGAACATCTACATATTGTAAAAAACGACCTTCTTCTATGGTAAGTGCCCGGATATTGGCATAGTCCTCACTGACACCAACCACGGTTTTTGGGGTAAAGGTCTCATTGGGGGTACGTGCGCTGGTAGTGGATACGCTCACATAGGGGCTGACGGCAGAGAGATATTTTGGGTTTTTGTTCACCAACTCATACATATCATCAGCGGTAGCCTCACGGGAGGAACCAGTGGTAAATACACTGACTTGTATGAGGTTTGCACCCATCTTATCAAACTGGTCACTCATCATCTTTTGCAAGCCATCACCCAATGAGATAATGACAATGACAGCTCCTACCCCGATGATAATACCCAACATGGTGAGCAGTGCCCGTATCTTACTGGTGGACAGGGATTTCAGAGCCAGTAAAAAGGATTGTTTTATTTCCATTCCTCTGCCTCCTCGTCCTCAACATCTACAAGGGATGGCTGTACCACTGCCTCTGGTGCATGGGCATCTCCATCGTAAATGATATTGCCATCTTGCAGGCGGATGATCCGCTGCGCCCTGACAGCAATGGAGTTATCATGGGTAATCAGTACCACAGTGTCCCCCTCACGGTTGAGTTGCTTCAAAAAGGAAAGTACTTCACGGCTGGTTCTGGAATCCAATGCACCAGTGGGCTCGTCTGCCAGGATGACAGAGGGGTCCCCCGCCAGGGCACGTGCAATGGACACACGCTGTTGCTGACCACCAGAGAGCTGGTTGGGTCTATTTTTGAATTTGTCAGCCAGTCCTACACGGTCAAGGGCACGCAGCGCACGTTCCCGGCGTTCCCGCTCTGGGACACCGGCATAGAGCAGGGGCAATTCCACATTTTCCAGCACATTCAACTTGGGGATCAGATTGTACTGTTGGAAAATAAAGCCCAGCATCTTATTGCGGATTTCAGCCTGCTGGTCATCTTCCATTGTGGATACATCCACACCACCTAGAAAATATTTTCCGCTGGTAGGCACATCCAGACATCCAATGATATTCATCGCAGTGGATTTACCAGAACCGGATTGTCCCACAATGGCTACAAACTCCCCTGGATCGACAGAAAAACTGACACCATCCAACGCGTGGACCAGAGAATCACCCATTTGATAGATTTTGTAAACAGATTGAAATTCAATTAAATGTCCCATAGCTTACATTCCCATCATACTGGCAAAGGGATTGGAGGTTTCATTGATCCAAACAACAACCTCACCTTCTGCAATCCCTTCTATAATCTCAATGTTGTCTGTATCATTGCGGCCCAATGTCACCTCACGCTGCTGTAACAGAGAGGGATCGGCTACATTTCCGTTTTCATCCAGTGCTTCAGCTGGTGCTACAGTGACAACTGGCTTGCCGCTGCCACGATTGACTGCGTCAACAGGAATACAGAGAACAGTACCCGCTTGATCTACAATGACACTGGCGGACACATTCATACCTGGCTTCAGTCCCTCCGTTTCATTCATCAGAACCGTAATGGGATAATTGGTCTGACCATTGACAGTGGTGCCGTTGATATTGATTTTATCCACAACACCAGTGAAGGTTTTGCCTTCCACTGCATCGGCAGTGACTGTGACCTGCTGACCCAGTTGGATTTTGTTAATATCCTGTTCGTCTACTTTCATTTCAAATGTCATGGAGGACATATCATAAAGTACAGCCAAAGCACCATCTGCCGCAGAGAGCTGGTTGGAGTCGATGGTGTCCCCAGCTTTGAACTTCTTTTCAATGACAGTACCAGAGATTGGGGCGGTAATGGTATAATTTTCCAGCGCATCCATTGCATTTTGGACAGAAAGTTGAGCCTGTTCCAGTGCAATAGAGGCGTTTTCCAGGGTTGTATTTGCAGTGGTTCCACCCAATGTAGCCAATACAGTCCCAGCTTCTACCCAGCTACCTTCACTAACTGCCAGGGATACCACTTCGCCAGAACCAGTTGCAGTGACTGTTTGGTTGGTGTATGCCTCAAAGGTTCCACTGTCGGCGCAGGCAAGCATACCCACTTTGGCAGTAGCTTGAGTCTGTTCCGTCAGGGCACCGGGGTTACTGACCTGAATTTTCACCTGTCGAATGAGGGCACCATTGGTGCTGACCTGATCCGCAGTGGAGATGGACTCTACAGTACCAGAGAGCGTTTCCAATGTACCTGCTAAAGTGACCACCGCTGGCTGACCAACTGTAATCTGGGCAGCATCAGTAGAGAGGAATGGGAGTGTCAGGGTCATTACAGAGGTATCAGAAATGGTGGCAATGGGGGACCCAGCTGTTACCATATCCCCCTTTTTGATATGTAGTTCCTGTATGACACCAGAGAAATTGGTCTTGGGTTTCAGACCCTCGGCTGCTTGGTCATAGCTGAGTTGGGCCTGCCGGACGGAGAGCTGGGCCTGTTGCAGAGCAGTTTCCGCATTGCCTGGATCGATGCGGAATAGCAAATCCCCTTTTTCTACCCAGTCCCCCTCCTCAAAAGGGGCCTCCAAAACATCCCCTGTTACCATTCCACTTACAGTATAGGAGTCAATGGGGGTGACAGTACCAGTGCTGTCCACTGTGACGGTCATATCCTGCATCTGGGCTACAGAGGACAGATACAAATTGGCAACAATTTGCTGTCCAGCCCCCATCATGGGACGGATGAGGAGGAAAAAGATGGCAGCTACCACAACCACAAGGGCAATGAGGATTTTTAACCATTTTTTCCGTTTTTTTGGTGGAGTAAACAGGAGATTTTGGGATGAGCCCTGTACAGCCACTTCTTTTTTGGGTTTTGTAATATCCATTTTTGTAACTCCTTACAATGTAAAATACAATAACAAATGGAACAAATTGCTCTGCTGTTTCCCATCAAACCAGACCAACGGGATGATAGTTGTGCCTCCTTCACTAGACAAAATACGGCATATGTATTACATTTGTCCTAGTTAATGTAGCATGATTGTGAATAAGAATCAAGTACATTTGGGTTAAGTAAGGCAAAAGAAAGGAAAGTGTCCTATGAAACGGTACAAACAGATTGAAGAATCCAAGAAAATGATTCAGGAAGCGTTCCTTCGGTTGTTGCAAGAACACAATATCAATGAAATATCCATTTCCATGATTGCACAGAAGGCAAAAATTGGGCGGAACACATTTTACAACCACTATCAAAAGAAAGAAGATGTGTTTTATGATATCATGAATCAAATATTAAATGAAGCAAAGTCTGTCATGAAAAAAGAGGGGGAGTTTACAGCGCGCAACTTCCTGATTTACCGATTCAACTTTATCAAACAAAATCCACTGATTTCTATTTTTCACAAACATCAGGAGATTCAACAGCTTTTTTTGCGTTTTCAGGAGGAACAGGCAGCCATTCTTCCTATTCCAGTGCTAAAAGACAGCTATCGAATGGAATTTTTAAAAGGAGGGATTGGTCGTGTTACTTCCAAATGGGTGATGAATGGAATGAAGGAACCCCCAGAGGAGATGGCAGATCAAATTCTGTCATTCTTTCAACCTACCACCTGAGACATGCAAAAAGGATGGAAACATTACACAAATCCAAGCAAAAGTCCAATGGTGTGGACAAGGAAAGCGACCACATATGCCACAAATAACTGCCAGAATATAGAAAAGACAGTCCATTTTGTGCTGTTCATCTCCCGTGCCAAGGTGGAAACCGCAGCTACACAGGGTACATAGAGCAGGATAAAGACCAACATGGTGAAAGCAGACAGAGGGGTAAAGCCCAGCATAGCGGCTGCAACTTCAGCACCAGTAGCAGTCAGAGCAAAGCCATAGAACATAGAGAGGGAGGAAACAACCATCTCTTTGGCAATCAGACCAGTGAGCAGTGCCACAGCTGCCTGCCAGAATCCGAAACCTAAAGGCGCAAAGACTGGAGCAATCCAACTACCAAATGTACCAAGCATAGAGTTGGCAGCATCATCCACCATATGAAGAGAGAAGTCAAAAGTTTGCAGGAGCCACAAAACCATGGACATCAGTAAAATGAGGGTACCAGCTTTGATGAGAAACCCCTTCACCTTTTGCCACACATGGGTTCCTATGTTCTCCAAAGAGGGAAAACGGTAAGGAGGGAGTTCCAGTACAAAGGGAGCGGGCTCCCCAGAAAATAGGGTGTGCTTAAATAGTAAACCAGAGATAATTCCTGTCACCATTCCAATGACATAGAGGGCAAAAACCACAAGACCAGCCCAAGCACCAAAAAAGGCACCTGCAATCATACCATATACTGGTAATTTTGCAGAACAGGACATAAAGGGTACCAGCAAAATGGTCATGCGTCTGTCTTTCTCATTTTCCATAGTCCGTGCCCCCATAATGGCAGGTACTGTACAGCCAAAGCCCATCAGCATGGGAATAAATGCTTTACCACTTAAACCAAAACGCCGAAGCATTCTGTCCATAATAAAGGCAGCTCTGGACATATAGCCGGAGTCCTCCAAAAAGGACAGGAAGAAAAACAACAGGGCAATCTGAGGCAGGAAGGACAGCACACCACCCACACCTGCAATGATGCCATCACACACAAGGCTAATGACAACAGGGGAGGTGCCTAAGTTGGTCAGTGTATCAGACAGCCAACTGGAGCCGGTGTCAATGACAGTTTCAACACAGCCCTGTAAAAAGGAGCCAAAGGGACCAAAGGTGATGACAAACATCAACAGCATAGCACAGAGAAACAATGGCAAAGCGGTATATTTTCCTGTGACAATTCGGTCTATCTTTTCGGTCAGAGTAGGTTCATTTGCCTTTGCACCTTTCACCACTGCACTGTGGACTACTTTCTCAATATATTGATACCGACTGTCCGCAATCAGAGTTTCACGATCTCCAAGATCACTGGATTGTTCATATTCTGCAATAATATCCTGGAGCTGGGACTGGATATTGGAAGGCAACTGAAGCGCCTGCTCCACCAGTTCATCGCCTTCCAACAGTTTAATGGCAGCCCAGTGGGCAGGTAAATTTGCCTTGTAGGCATAGTCATGAATCAGTTGTCCCATGCGGTGATGGATGTCATGGGTAAAGGTATCATACAGGTCATCTGGTTCAAACTGATAGCCACGGTGCATCTGTTGGTGTGCCAGTTGTAACAGTTGGTCTAAACCCTCACCGGATTTTGCAACAATAGGGACAATGGGGATTCCAAGTTCTTTGGATAGCCGTTCCACGTCTATGGTGTCTCCACGTTGCACCACTTCATCCATAAAATTCAATGCCAATACCATAGGGCGTTCCAGCTCCAAAAGCTGTATGGTGAGATACAGGTTTCGTTCCAAATTGGTGGCATCTACAATATTTAAAATCGCATCTGGTGCTTCCCCTATGATAAAGTCACGGGCGACAATTTCCTCCATAGAGTAGGGGGAAAGGGAGTAAATCCCAGGCAGGTCTACCACAGTCAGTTCACGGTCCCCTAAGTGGGCAATGCCTTCTTTTTTCTCTACTGTTACACCAGGCCAGTTTCCAACGTATTGATTGGAACCAGTCAGTGCATTGAACAGTGTTGTTTTACCACAGTTTGGATTGCCAGCCAGAGCCACTCGCATAGGGCGGCTGTCATGGGCGTTGTGGTCATAGTTTTGGGTGTGTTGTTCCAGCTCATGCACATGGTCTTGTAGTTGCTGGCGAATTTTGTCTGGGTCACTGACGGGTGGTTGCTTTTTTTTCTGTACCACTACATCTCCAATCCCAATTTGGGCGGCGTCTTCCTTGCGCAAAGACAACTCATAGCCTCGCAAAGATACCTCCATTGGATCACCAAGAGGGGCTATTTTTTTCACAGCCACTTCGGTGCCGGGAGTGAGCCCCATATCCACCAGGCGACGCTTAACAGCTCCAGATTGGTTGCCTACAGAAAGGATCGTCCCATGTTGTCCAGGCATCAGGTCCTGTAGGGTACGAGAGGAAGGAAATTTTGTTTGTTTCATGCTTGCAGAGCATCTCCAATTCTGTCAAAAGTAAAATGAAATCCAGTCTATTTTACTCAAAAGGGAAGGGGATTGCAAGTAGGCAGGGGGAATCTTTCTCAGACACTACGTTCCAAGTTTTTGTGAGAAAGTAGGCGAAACTCGCACAACATGGTTGGCAAAAAGTTTGAAAAATGGTGTGGTTTATCTTTCTTTTTTAAAATTTTGGATAAAGAACAAAAATGCCAATAACCATAAGGGGATTCCCCCATGTGTTATCGGCTCTGCATCTTTGCGTCTGGCTCTTTGAGGATGGTGATATTCAGTTGTTTCACATTGATTAGTGTTTCCTGTCGGCATTTTGGGCAGTATAGTGGATAGTTGATTAAAACAGTGTCATTTCGGATTTGGTTGCGGGTTTTATTGCCACAGATCGGGCAAAGCAACCATTCAGTTTTGTGTTTCATATGACATCTTCTCCGTTAAAATTCTTTCCTGTTATGGATGATGACGGACACAAAATAGGAAAGGATAAATGCAGCAATTGCAACCATAACCGATACAGCTCCAACAAGCGGGTGCCTCAAATTCATTCCCTCTGTCCATGTTGATAAAACTCTGGCAATGAGAAGCATGCTTCCAATTGTGGCAAATGCGGATAGGATAAAAATAATTTCACTTTTTTCTGCACCCAATACCAAAGTAAGGGGGTACATGATGCTCATGGATAAAATGGATAAGGTCAACCCATATTCAAACCCATAAACCAACATGGACCGGCTTACAGCATAATCAAAATGACTTGAAAGTACCATGGTAACTGTTCCCATCATAATACCCACAAAAATTAAAATGATGATGGAAAGATATTTTGCCAATACAAGATTGCTCCGCTTGACAGGCAAGGTAAGTTCAAACTTGTTCCATTTTGCTGTTTCGTCTGCCCGAAGTGATGTACATATGTTCACTACAAATACGAAAATTTGTATTGAAATAATCATGGGTAAGAAAGTTGGGTTCACGCCGCCTAGTGGTAAAATTGCTAAAAAGATAGAAATGATAAAAGCAATCAAAATACTGTTTTCCATGGAGTATAGATTATTTTGGATGAGCCCCTTCATATAACTTCTCCTTTCACATACAACAACATGATTTCATCAATGGTTGCTGGTATTACCACCGCTTTTGGATATTTCTTTTCTGCCCTCTGCCTGTCTGAAACCAAAACCTGCCACTCATAGTCCTGTTTGCGGTAAGCAATGACATCCTGTTGATCCAGTGCGTCAAACTGTGCAGCTCCACATTTGACAATCCCATAGTTTTCGAGCAATTCATCTTTTGGCTTGGAAAAAATCAATATAATCAGCCACCTTTTCTAAATCGGTTGTGATATGGGAAGATACCAAAATGGAGTTTTCTTCATCCTGTACAAAATCAAGGAACATGTCCAAAATATGATCACGCACAATAGGGTCAAGCCCGCTTGTGGCTTCATCCAAAATCAGCAGCTTTGGATGGTGTGCAAAGGCAACCGCAATCGACAGTTTTGCTTTCATACCTTTGGAAAAGGATTTGATTTTTTCTGGAAGGGCAAGGACAGCTTTTTCAAAAGAGAGATGAAGAAATCTTCGTCCCATGAAGCATAAATCCCTTTCAATACCTTGTTCAACTTTTTGGGTGTAAGTTCCTCTGAAAAGTTTGTTCCATCAAAGACAACGCCAATTTTTTCTTTCATATCCATAGTTAATTCTTCAATGGGAGTTCCCATAATGGAAATCTCCCCAGCGTCCTTATGGGTCAAGCCTAAAATGGCATTGATTGTTGTACTTTTCCCTGCACCGTTCTCTCCAATTAGTCCAACGATTGCTCCTTGTGGTACTTCAAACGATACATCCGACAAAGAAAATTCTTTGTATTTCTTGGTCAACCCGGATACAGTCAATGCGTTTTTGTTCATCATCAGTCCTCCTCATACAAAAGGGTAAGTAAATTGATCAGCTGATCAAGTTTGATGCCAGAAGTACGGGCAAGGTCGATTGCTTCCACAAATTTTTCTTCGATCTTTTTTTGCTGTTCTTCTAAATAGAAATCCTGGTTTTGTACTGATACATAACATCCTTTTCCTGCTGTTGTTTCAATAAAACCCTCATCCTGCAATGTTTCATACGCTTTCTGAACAGTAAGCACACTGATATGCAAAGACTTTGCCAATGCCCGCATGGAGGGAATTGGATCGCCTGCACTCAATTCACCGGACATAATAGCAGCTTTGATTTGTGAGGCAATCTGTTCATACAGCGGTTTACTGATTTTGTTGCTTATGATAATTTCCAAACCGTCACCCCCTAACTGTACTTTAACAACAAGTACAGTGTATAACACAACAATACAGATGTCAACACAAAACTCTAAGTTTTTTGAAAAATAACCATTGTGGTGTTGATCAGAATGAAATCTATAAAAATGGTGGAATTAGAGAGGGAATTGTGGTAGAATGTACGCCAGATTTTGTTTTAGGAAAGGAAATATAATAATGAAACGTAAATTATTTTGTTTGCTGACAGCTATGCTGTTGTTGCTCAGTGCATGTACAGGAACAACATCAGAGCAAAATACAGATAGCTCCAGTCAAAAGGAACAACAGGAACAAAATACTGCCTACTATCAATTTGAAGATAGTCTTGGAAATGTAGTCACATTGCAGGAACAGCCCAAGCGTGTGGCAGCCTTGATGGGCAGCTATGCGGAAACATGGCTTCTTTCTGGCGGGGAGTTGGTGGCAGTGACACAGGATGCCTATGACGAGAGAGGATTGGAGCTGAGCGAGGATACCGTCAATGTAGGCACCAACCAGCAGCCAGATATGGAGGCACTGTTTGCAGCGGAACCTGACTTTGTGATTCTGACTGCGGATATGGAAGGGCAGGTCAATATGAAAGAGAGCCTTGCATCTGCTGGGATTCCAGCCGCATGGTTCAAGGTAGAATCCTTTGAGGATTATCTCTGGATGTTGAATATTTGCACCGATTTGACTGGCAGAAAAGATTTGTATGAACAGAATGGCACCTCCATTCAGGCAACCATTGATGAGACCATTGCCGCAGTTCCAGAGGGAGAGAAGCCAACGGTTCTGTTGCTGCGTGCCTATTCCACAGGGGTACGGGCGAAAAACAGTGATAACATTGCTGGTCAGGTGATTGCAGACTTGGGAGCCATCAACATTGCAGACAGTGATGCAGGGCTGTTGGAGGATTTGCAGATGGAATCCATTTTGGCAGCGGACCCAGACTATATTTTGGTGACCACCATGGGCTCTAGTGAGGAGGCAGCTCTGGCAAGCTTAGAGGAGCTATTCAATAGCGACCCAGCATGGCAGAGCTTGACCGCTATGAAAGAGGACAGAGTAGAGATTTTGCCAAAGAACCTGTTCCATTACAAGCCAAACGCAAAATGGGGGGAGAGCTATACCATGCTCTTTGAGATTTTGTATGGAGACCATGAGACAGCATAAAACGGGGATTTTGTGTGGGCTGCTGCTGTTGACCATAGCAGCAGCCCTATTGAGTATGAGTTTTGGTTCCACTTATTTGCCCATATCTGAAATTTTAAAGGTATTGACTGGCGGTGGAAGTGGGTCCAGTTACAATATCATTATGTATGCCCGGCTCCCCCGTATGTTGGCTGCTCTGGTGTGTGGCTGTGCGCTGGCTGTGGGTGGTGTCATTATTCAGGGGGTGCTGGGTAATCCACTGGCAGGACCCAATATCATTGGTGTGAACTCAGGGGCAGGCTTGGGAGCTATTCTGTGTTCTGCATTTCTTCCTGCCTCGGTCATTGCCGTGCCCATTGCAGCCTTTTTTGGAGCATTGGGGGCATGTACATTGGTCTATACACTGGCACGTAAAACAGGAGCCAGCCGAATGACCTTGATTTTGGCAGGGGTAGCCATTAGCAGCATTCTGTCCGCAGCCATTGATGGAGTATCCATTCTGTTTCCAGAGGCGGCATTGGGAGCCAACGCCTTTATGGTGGGACGGCTGGCAGGTGTGACCACAAAGGCACTGGCTGTTCCTGCTGTCTTGACCATACTGGCAACTGTGGCAGCTCTTGCGCTGAGTTATGAACTGGATTTGCTGACATTAGGGGATGAAGTAGCCCAGTCAGTGGGGTTATCTACAAAGCTGACGAGAGGGATTTTATTGACCTTAGCAGCCATTTTATGTGGTGCAGCGGTGAGTTTTGCGGGGCTTGTGGGCTTTGTGGGGCTGATGGTTCCCCATGCCGCCCGTTTTCTGGTGGGCAATCAACACAAATATTTGATTCTTGCTTCCATGTTGATGGGGGCGCTGTTGGTGACTGTGTGTGACCTTTTGGGACGGGTACTCTTTACTCCCTATGAATTGCCAGTGGGGATTCTGTTGTCTATCTTGGGGGGACCATTTTTTCTCTGGCTGCTCTTTCATCAGAGGGGAGGCAGACGACCATGATGGAACTGAACCAAATCACCGCAGGCTATGGAACAAAAGATGTAGTAAAGAATGTCTCTCTGTGCTTTGAATCGGGAAAAGTAACTGTTTTGGTAGGACCAAACGGCTGTGGAAAATCCACCCTGTTGCGTGTGGCGGCACGGCTTCTGGAACCGAGACGGGGAAATGTTGTCATTGATGGAACAGACACTGCTAGTTGGATCAACCGAGAGTTTGCAAAAAAGGTTGCACTTTTGCCACAAGTTCGCCCGGTCCCTGAAATTGGGGTTGGGTCGTTGGTGCTTCATGGACGGTTTCCTTATTTGGGCTATCCAAGGCGGTACTCTGCCGAAGATCGAACGATTGCAGAAGAAGCCATGAGGCAGGCAGGCGTGTTAGAGTTATCAGAATTGTCTGTCTCCCAACTGTCTGGGGGACAACGTCAAAAGGTCTATCTGGCTATGGCAATGGCACAGGATACCCCGATTCTTTTGTTGGATGAACCAACTACCTATTTGGACATCAACCATCAACTGGAACTTGCTCATCTGGCAAAAAAGCTGGCACAGACAGGAAAAGAAGTGATTATGGTGCTCCACGACCTGAATTTGGCACTGGGTTGTGCAGATACCATTGTGGTGATGAATCAGGGACAGTTGATGGGGACGGGCAGTCCCCAGCAGGTCTATGAGAGTAAGGTGCTGGACAGCGTGTTTGGTGTGACCTCTCACTGTGTTACATTGGACAATGGACAGGTGCAGTATTTATTTACAAGAGAATTTTGAACCATGGAAAGGAACTATGATGATGAAAAAAGCGGTGATTATCGTGAGTTTTGGTACTGCTGTGGAGCGGGCAAGACAAGAGGAAATTGAGGCAGTAGAACATTATTTACGCCAACAAGTTCCAAACTGCCCCATGATTAGTGCGTATACAAGCCCAACTATCAGGAAAATTCTAGCAAAACGAGGGACTCACATTCCAAGTTTAGAGGAAGCAATGGAGAAACTGGCTGAACAGGGAGTACAATTGCTCTATGTGTTACCCACCCACCTTCTGCCTGGATATGAATATGATAAAATTCAGAACAGCCTGATGGACTATGGGCACCTATTTGAGCAGATTGTCTATGCACAGCCTTTGATGGCAAATACCCAACAGGTACAGCAGCTTGCACAGGTATTGATGGAACGTATTCCCAAAAAAGAGGGAGAAATGACTGTTTTACTGGGGCATGGCAGTGAGCACCAGGGAAATCTGGTCTATCCTGCGTTACAGGGAGTACTGCATTTGGCAGGTCGCACCGATTTATTGGTGGGCACAGTGGAGGGATATCCAGATTTTGAGGCGGTTTTCTCTGTGCTTCAAAGAGAACAGCCAAAACAAATTACTCTGCTCCCACTGATGCTGGTAGCAGGAACCCACGCCATAGAAGATATGGCTGGAGAGCAAAAAGACAGTTGGAAATCCCAACTGGAACAGGCTGGATTTGCAGTAAAAGCAGTGTTTCAGGGCTTAGGGGCATTGCCAGAAATTCAACAGCTCTATGCAGACAGATTGCAACACCTGATAGATAGTGAACATGGCATTTGAACAGTACATCTATGCAGATGGGAAGAAACTGCGCTGTGGGTATACCACAGGAACCTGTGCAGCCCTTGCCGCTGGAGCTGCCACCCGTCGTTTGCTGACTGGAACCGCACCAGACACCATTGCACTGAAAACACCAAAGGGACTTGTAGTACAGGTTCCAGTTCAGTTTGCAAAATTGGAACAGGAACAAGCTGCCTGTGGGGTAGTCAAAGATGGTGGGGATGACCAGGACGCCACACATGGTCTGCTGATTGTGGCTCAGGTTGCATACAGCTCGCACAGGGAACTGGTCATACAAGGTGGTACAGGAGTAGGGAAGGTGACAAAGCCAGGGCTGGATCAGCCAGTGGGAGCTTATGCTATCAACCATGTACCAAGACAGATGATCGCAGATGCAGTACACACAGTCTGTGACGAGTTGGGATATGAAGGTGGTCTGGTTATTACCATTTTAGTGCCTGATGGAGAAAAAGTGGCAAAGAAAACCTACAATCCCCATATGGGA
The DNA here is from genome assembly GCA_944383165.1 of uncultured Oscillospiraceae bacterium. GTDB lineage: Bacteria > Bacillota > Clostridia > Oscillospirales > Oscillospiraceae > Lawsonibacter. The sequence continues at coordinate 54,067 of CALWON010000002.1, read as the reverse complement.
ATTGTAGGTGGTATTTCCATTTTGGGGACTTCTGGAATTGTAGAGCCCATGAGTGTACAGGCCATTGTAGATACCATTGCACTGGAAATGCGACAGGGAGCAGTACAGGGAGAAAAACGGCTGGTATTGACCCCAGGCAACTATGGGACCGATTTCTTAAAAAGTGGAGCCATTTGTATTTCTGATGGAATCCCCCATGTAAAATGCTCTAATTTTGTGGGGGAATCTCTGGATTTGGCAAAATTAGAGGGTTTTGAGGAAATTTTGCTGGTGGGGCATATTGGGAAGTTTGTGAAACTGGCAGGCGGCATTATGAACACCCACTCCAGATGGGCAGATGGACGGGCGGAGCTGTTTTGCGCCCATGCAGCCCTGTGTGGTGCATCTCAGCAGACGGCAAAGGCATTGATGGACAGTGCCACTGCGGACCGGTGCCTTGAAATTTTGGAGAAACACCAACTGAAAGAGGCAGTGCTGGACTCTTTGTTGACAGCAATACAGACACATCTCAGCCGGCGTGTGGGGCAGGATGTGGCAGTGGGAGCGATTTTATTTAGCAATCAGTTTGGCTATTTGGGGCAGACAGAAGGTGCAAAGGAGATTTTAAACCGATGGAACAGAAAAAATTAGGCATTTTTTATGGAGTGGGAGTAGGTCCAGGAGATCCAGAACTGATGACCCTAAAGGCGGTGCGTATTTTGGAGCACTGCCCTGTGCTGGCAGCTCCTCAAACTGCTTCTGGTGAGATGACCGCACTGAACATTGCAAAACAGGCGGCAAATTTGAACGGAAAAACCTTGCTTCCCCTGTTTTTTACCATGTCCAGAGACAAACAGAAGCAACAGGAAGCACACCAGAAGGCGGCAGAACAGGTAAAAGCCTATTTGGAGCAGGGGCAGGATGTGGCAATGGCAATTTTGGGGGATGTATCTATTTTCTCTACCTACTGTTATTTGATGGAGCTTTTGAAAGTGGAGGGGTTTTGCTGTGAAATGATTCCCGGTGTTCCCAGCTTTTGTGCTGTGGCAGCCCGTCTCAATCGTAGCCTGACCACCATGAATGAGCCATTACACATTTTGCCCGGCGGTGGGAAACAATTTGAAGATGGTCTCCAACTGACAGGTACAAAAATTCTCATGAAAGCAGGGAAGAACTACCCTAAATTACTGGAAACACTGGAAGGAAATCAGTTGCTTTCTCAGGCTGGTATGGTAGAAAACTGTGGATTGGAAGGGGAGCGTGTCTTTGAGACACTGGAGGAAAAACCACAGTCCAGTGGTTATTTCACAACCATTGTCATTTCATAAGGGGAGTGTTGGAATATGGTACATTTTGTGGGGGCAGGTTCTGGCGCGCCTGACTTGATCACCCTCAGAGGGGCAGAACTGCTCAAACAGGCTGACTGTGTGATCTATGCAGGTAGTTTGGTGAATCCTGCGCTGTTGGGGCTGGTGCGTGAGGGGGTACCCATTTATAACAGTGCCCATATGACCCTAGAGCAGGTGATAGAGGTGGTGGAACAGCACCATCAAGCTGGGAAAACTGTGGTGCGTCTGCACACAGGAGATCCCAGCCTCTATGGTGCCATTCGGGAGCAGATTGACTGCCTGAATGAAAAACAAATTCCATGGGACATTACCCCAGGGGTCTCCTCTTTTTGTGGGGCAGCCGCAGCCGCTGGAGAGGAGTACACCTTGCCAGGTGTGAGCCAATCTGTCATTATTACCCGTATGGCAGGCAGGACACCTGTGCCAGAGAGGGAGAGTATTGCCTCACTGGCGGCACATGGGGCAACTATGGTTATTTTTCTCTCAGCTGGCATGTTGGAGGCACTTTCCAAAGAACTGTTAAAAGGGGCATATGAAATGGACACCCCAGCAGCACTGGTCTACAAAGCCACATGGCCAGAAGAACAGGTAGTGCGGTGTACGGTTGGAACGTTGGCACAGACTGGGCAGGAATACGGCATATCCAAAACTGCGTTGGTGCTGGTGGGAGATTTTCTGAACCACACCTATGAGCGGAGTAAACTGTACCACCCTGGATTTACCACAGAATTTCGCAAAGGGGATGGCTCCCTATGAAATTGGAGCTGATTGCATTTACCAAACAGGGCAATGCTTTGGCAGCCCGTCTCTCCCAGCTCTTGCAGGAACAGGGGCATGATGCCCAGTGTACCAGAGAGAATTTACGGGTGGAGGATTGGGCAAAACGTGCCTTTCAACGGGCAGAAGGGCTGATTTTTGTGGGAGCGGCTGGAATTGCCGTGCGAGCCATTGCACCCTATATACAGCATAAAAGCAAAGACCCTGCTGTGCTGGTGCTGAATGAAAAGGGGCAGTTTGTGATTCCCATTTTATCGGGGCATTTAGGGGGAGCCAATGACCTGTCACGGCAGGTGGCAACTCTCATTCATGCAATACCAGTGATTACTACAGCCACCGATGTGAACCATATTTTCTCAGTAGACCAGTGGGCAAGGAGACAGAGGTTAAAGGTGGTCAACCCGGAGAAAATTGTGATTATTTCCTCAAAGCTGCTGGCAGGGCAACCAGTGACATGGTGGAGCAGATGGGAAATAGAGGGGACATGCCCTACAAACCTTGTCTGGGCACAGCGAGAACAGGCAGAGATTGTGATAGACTGGTATCATCCAACACAGCTGGCTCTATGGCTGTCTCCCCAAAAGATACAGGCTGGTATGGGCTGTCGAAAAGGTACAAAAAAAGATGTTTTAAAAAAAGTGTTGCAACAGGTCATCACAGACCATGGACTTGTGTTGGACTGTGTGGAACGGATTTGTTCCATTGACCTGAAAGCAGAGGAGCAGGGACTTTTGGAGCTGTGTCAGGAAATGGAAGTGCCATTTGAGACCTATTCCTCACAAACACTTTCTAAAGTGGAAGGGAAGTTTACAGCCTCTCCTTTTGTGCAGACAGTGACAGGAATAGACAACGTATGTGAACGGGCAGCCATGATGAATGGGGACAATTTGTTGGTACACAAATATGCAGAGAACGGGGTGACGGTGGCACTGGCAGCGAAAGCCCCTGTGTTGAGTTGGAGGGATTGGCAATGAAACGACTGTATGTGATTGGAATGGGTCCTGGTAGTATGGACCAGATGACCCCACAGGCAAAAAAGGCACTGGAAGAAAGTCAGGTTCTATGTGGTTATACCACCTATATAGAACTGGCAAAAAAGTGGACAGAGGGAAAAGAAGTTTTGACCACTCCCATGACCAAGGAACTGGAGCGGTGCAGAATGGCACTGGAACAGGCGGAGCAGGGCAAGACAACTGCCATGATTTGCAGTGGGGATGCAGGTGTCTATGGTATGGCTGGTCCCATTTTGCAGATGTCAGAGGAATTTCCAGAGGTAGAAGTGGAGGTCATTGCCGGTGTAACGGCTGCCCTATCCGGTGCAGCGGCACTGGGTGCCCCATTGATGCACGATTTTGTGGTCATTTCTCTGTCTGATTTGTTGACCCCCTGGCAGGTCATTGAAAAGAGACTGGACTGTGCAGGGCAGGGGGATTTTGTAGTCTGTCTCTATAATCCCATGAGCAAAAAGAGGACAGACCATTTGCGTCGGGCATGTGAGATTTTGTTGCAATATCGACCAGCCACAACCCCCTGTGGTTGGGTGAAAAACATTGGCAGAGAGGGGCAGACCTCTAAAATTCTCACCCTGGGAGAACTGAAAGAGGAACAGGTGGATATGTTTACCACAGTATTTATTGGTTCCTCCTCCACACAGGTATATTCTGGGCACCTTGTCACACCACGAGGCTATGAGGCAAAAGTATGAGCATTTTGATTTTTGGTGGGACAACCGAGGGGAGAGAACTGGCACAGATTCTTTCTGAAAAGAATATTCCAGCCACGGTTAGTGTTGCAACTCCATTGGGGGCAGAGGAGCTTGCAGGGCTTTCTGGTATTACCGTTTTGGTGGGCAGAAAGGACACAGAGGAAATTATTGCACTTCTGGAGCAGTGTTCCTGTTGTGTGGATGCCACACACCCCTATGCAAAAGAAATTTCACAAAACATTGAAACTGCCTGTGCCAGAACCCGTACCCCATGGAAGCGACTGTTGAGGCAGAAGGGTGGAGCCTTTCAGGGGATTCAAGTGGCATCGGCACAGGAGGCAGCCCAATTTTTAAGCAACACAGAGGGGAATATCCTGTTAGCCACTGGGGCAAAGGAACTATCTGCATTTGAAGTTTTGGAGAAAACACGTCTTTACCCCAGAGTGTTGCCAGTACAGGAAAGTCTGGCACAGTGCCAGCAGCTGCAAATTCCAACCAGAAATATTCTGGCACTGTATGGACCCTTTTCACAGGAACTCAATGAGGCAATTTTGAGACAATATCACATCCAATGGATGGTGACAAAAGATGGTGGTGCAGCAGGCGGATTTGCAGAGAAGGTGGCAGCAGCCAGACAGACTGGGGTGGAACTTGTGGTGATTGGCAGACCAGCAGAAACAGGAGAGTCATTGGAACAGGTATTGGTATGGCTTGAACAGGGGAGGAAATAACATGAAAGTGACATTGGTGGGGATGGGACTTGGAAATCCAGACCATTTGACCAGAGCAGCCCAGACTGCCCTACAAGGGGCAGATTGTCTGGCAGGCTCAAAACGACTGTTGGAGGAGTGCACTCTGGCACCAGGGGTGGAGCGTTTTGTTTCCACAAAATCAGCAGAAATTGTGGAATATCTTTTAAACACAAACTATGAGACAGCATGTGTCCTCTACAGTGGGGATACAGGCTTTCATTCTGGTGTGCGCACCTTATTGCCACTATTGAGGGAGCGGGGTCTAGAGGTAGAAGTACTTCCTGGTATTTCCAGTATGCAGTATCTGGCATCCAAACTGGGGCAGCCATGGCAGGATTGGCAGGTGGTGTCTGCCCATGGATTGTCCTGTGACCCTGTAGCAGCCGTTCTGTCTGCGAGGGGAAAGCCAGTCTTTTTCCTCACCGGTGGGGCAGGCGGAGCAGGAGATCTGTGTAAGGTGTTGACCGATGCAGGTCTGGGCACATTGCGGGCAACCATAGGACAGTCACTCTCTTATGAAGAAGAAAAAATTCTCACTGGTCATGTATGGGAATTTGCAGAAAAAAACTGTGCCCCTTTGACGGTGTTGTTGGTGGAGGGCTTCCAGTCCCCCTACCCCTACTGTTCCCAGGGCATTGAGGATGAGGCTTTTTTACGGGATGAAGTGCCCATGACCAAGCAGGAGGTTCGGGCTGCGGTGATTGGTAAACTGAAGGTGCAGGAACAGGGCATTTATTGGGATATTGGAGCTGGTACAGGTTCTGTGGCAGTAGAACTTGCCTTGCAGGCACGACAGGGACAGGTGTATGCCGTGGAGTGCAACCCCATAGCATATCGTTTGATTCAGGCAAACCGACAGAAATTTGGGGCATATAATCTGCATTTGGTGGAGGGAAAGGCTCCAGATTGCCTTGCCAACCTACCTATACCAGATGGGGTGTTCATTGGGGGGACCAAAGGGCAGCTTACCCCTATTTTAGATGTCATTCTGGAGAAAAACCCACACGCCCATATCTGTATGACAGCCATTGCACTGGAAACCCTAGCTTCTGCTATGAAAGACTTGACCGACAGGGGGTTTGAGCCACAGGTCAGTCAAATTTCGGTCTCACGCAGTAAACAGGTTGGCACTTACCACATGATGATTGGGCAAAATCCTGTTTTTCTCATCACTGTACATAAGGGGGAGAAACAGGGATGAACTGGAAACATATCAAGCCGGAGGAAATCGAAAAAGAGAGTATGAGAATCATCGCCTCAGAGCTTGTAGAGCAGGGGATTCAAATTCCCAAGGAGCATCAAGGGGTGGTGTATCGTGCCATCCACACAGCGGCAGATTTTGATTTTGCCAAAACACTGGTTTTTACACCAGATGCAGTGGAAAAAGGGGTGCAGGCATTGCAGGCAGGCTGTCCCATTGTGACAGATACCAATATGGCACTGTCTGGGATAAACAAGGGAGCCTGTACAAAGCTGGGTGTGGAAAAATTTTGTTATATGGCAGACCCACAGGTGGCACAGGCTGCAAAAGAAATGGGCACTACAAGGGCAGTGGCATCGGTGGATGTGTGGGCAGAAAAACACCCCACAGGGATTTTTGTGGTAGGGAATGCACCCACAGCTTTGATTCGTATGGCAGAACTGATCGAACAAAAAAAGCTGCAACCAGCCCTGGTGGTGGGTGTACCAGTCGGGTTTGTCAATGTGGTAGAGAGCAAAGGATTGATTTGGAACCTATGCCAAAGCCAGAAGATACCAGCCATTGTAGCCCTGGGGCGCAAAGGCGGCTCTACCATTGCAGCAGCTATCTGCAATGCCCTGCTCTATCAGGCATCTGGCAGGGTTATTTGAATCAAAGAAAACAGCCAGTGTTTAGAACAATCAAATGGGATATAAGGACAATCCCAACAGATGATATGAGAGATACCATCTGTTGGGATTTTTTCGACAAAATACATTCAATTTTTCTCTGTATCTGTGGTAGAGTAAGTGGTCTGGCAAATTTCCTTGATTTTTTCCTGTAAAATTTTCAAATCCACAAAAGCATCTGGTCGTTTGGTGGGGTCACGCAATATGGCAGCGGGGTGGTACATTGCCATCATTTGGATACCTGCTTTTTCAAACCAGAGACCATGTTCTTTTGTAATTTTCAGGTCAGATTTGATGAGCTTTGTAGCAGCAATGCGTCCCAGGCATACAATGATTTTTGGTCGAATCAGAGCCACTTGGTTGCGCAGGAAATCAATGCAGGCATCCTGTTCCACACTGAGGGGGTCACGGTTTTTTGGGGGACGGCATTTTACCATGTTAGCAATGTAAATATTTTTGTCTCTGCTCAAGTCAATGACTTCTAACATTTCATCTAGCAGACGACCAGCACGTCCTACAAAAGGGATACCCTGTAAATCTTCCTGTTCCCCAGGACCCTCCCCAATGAACATCACTTCTGCGTTGGGAACACCGCAACCAAACACAACATTATGCCTCGTGTCAGAAAGGGAACAGCGTTGGCAGTTTTTGCAGTTTTCTTCTAATTCTTTCCAGCCTAACATGTATGATTCCTCCTAGTATTTTCTCTTGTTAGCAGTGTACCATAAAAAAATATGGGATGCAATGGAGGGAAGACGAAATCCCACTCGTCAAAAGGGAGAAGTTTGTAAAAAAACCTGAAATTTGTTGTTATAAAGTTGAAAAAATATAAAATTTTTGTACAGGAAAACAAAAAAGGGGGTTGCTTTTTATGTCAACAGCTCGTATACTAAGAAAAGTATAGTGGAGCAGAGTGGAGGAAAATACCACACCAGAGCAGGGAAAGGGTGAGGGCATTGACGGGCACATATGAGCACAGTATAGATGCCAAGGGTCGCCTGTTCTTGCCAGCGAAACTGCGCGAGGAGTTGGGGGAGGTATTTTATCTTGCAATGGGAATTGATACCTGTCTTGCCATTTATCCACTGAGTACGTGGGGGCGATTTACAGAGAAGCTGGCATCCCTGCCCATGAGCAAATCCCGTGTGATGCGTTCTTTTTTTGCCAATGCAGTCAAGTGTGAACCAGACAAACAGGGGAGGATTGTAATTCCTCAGAGGCTGCGGGAGTACGCAAAGCTCTCACGGGAAGTGGTAATCTTGGGTGTAAACGATCGGGCAGAGATATGGAGCCAAGAGCGCTGGGCAGTGAGCGAAGCAGAGATGACACCAGAAAAAATGGCTGCCTGCATGGATGAATTGGGGTTCTAAGAATATGAGTGAACAATTAACCCATTATCCCGTTCTGTTGGAGGAGTGTTTGGATGCGCTCAAGATTCGACCAGATGGGATTTATTTAGATGGTACACTAGGGCGGGCAGGGCACAGCCGTGAAATTGCAAAGCGCCTGACCACAGGACGGCTGATCTGTGTGGACCGGGATCAAGCTGCATTGGATGCAGCACAGGAACGGTTGCATGATGTGATGGAGCGAGTGACTTTGGTCCATAGCAATTATGATAAAATTCAAGAAATTTTGAATGGGCTTTCCATTCAGGGTGTGGATGGTATGCTGTTTGATTTGGGTGTTTCATCCCCTCAGCTGGATGACAGTGCCCGTGGCTTTTCTTATATGAACGATGCACCTCTTGATATGAGGATGGACCGTTCAGAGGGAATGACAGCGGCAGATGTGGTCAATACTTGGTCACAGGAGGAGCTGCGGCGCATTTTGAGCCAGTATGGGGAAGAACGCTATGCCGGTCCCATTGCAGCTGCCATTGTACGTCGCAGGCAGCAGAAACCAATTGAAACCACCTTAGAGCTGGTGGAGATTGTCAAAAGTGGAATGCCAGGAAAGGCATGGAAGGAAAAACAGCATCCAGCAAAGAGAAGTTTTCAGGCCATACGGATTGCAGTCAATGATGAGTTGGCTTCAGTCGAGCGTATGCTTCAGGCAGCGGTTCCCAGATTGAACCGTGGGGGACGGCTTGCAGTGATTACATTTCACTCCCTGGAGGACCGTATTGTGAAAACCAGTTTGGCAGCGTTTGCAAAGGGGTGTACATGCCCACCTGATTTTCCAGTTTGCGTGTGCGGAAAAACACCAGATGTGAGACTGATTGGCAGGAAACCCATTCTGCCAAGTGAGCGTGAGTTGGAGGAAAACCCTCGCTCACGGAGTGCAAAGCTGCGTGTGGCTGAGAAGCTGAAGGATGTATTGATTACCGGAAGATAACGGGAACGAAATGGAGTGAGAGGAATGGCAAGCCGCCACCGCACCAATCAAGGTTCTTACCGTATTTACGGCAGCACAGCCTATGCTCCTGCCTACGAGGGAAATGCGGTTCCAAAAAGACAGGGTGATATTCAGCGTCCCATACCCAAGGTGCGTCCAAAAGTCCAGCGCCGCACACTCAAACGCACAAAGGTTAAGGTGAGGGAGGCAGGCGAAGTGTCCCCTTTTGCAGTGATTGGCTTTTTTGCTGTTGGCATTATGGCTGCACTGTTGATTATGAATTATGCCCAATATCTTGCAGTAAGTGATCAGACAGTCTCTTTAAGAGATGAGCTGTCTGAGTTACAGGATCAGTATGTTACCTTATCTGCTCAATATGAGCAAGTGTTTGATATCGAAAAGATTCAGGAGGCAGTGGGGGACACCATGATTCGTCCCATGAATGACCAGATTGTCTATTTGGACTTATCAGAACCAGACAATGTGGTGTTATATGGGGAACAGGAGACCACATTTGGTGCAGCTGGTGCACTGGAAGGGGTCAAGGAGATTTTTTCACGGGTTTTCGAATATTTTCAGTAAAAAAAACATATGGTATCATTGGGATTGACATAGGGGAAGGGCACAAGAAAAGAGGTTTCTTGTGCCCTTTTATGTAAGAGGAGGGAAGCTATGAAAAAAGGAACGCCAAGAGGGCAAAGAGAAAAAATCGTACCGCTTGTGGATTCAAATTTGCAGTCAAAGCGGCAGGTGTTTCGCCGGTCCCTTTTTTTGATGTTTGTGTTTGGTGTAGGTATGTTTATCCCCATGCTATATCGGCTTTGGGATATTGCTATTCTGCATCATGACGAATATCAACAGAAGGCAACCCAGCAGCAAATGATGGATGTGACGGTGCCTGCCCATCGAGGGAATATTCTGGATGCCAATGGACAGGTCTTAGCTATGTCTGCAACAGTCTATAATTTGATTTTAGCACCCAAAGATCTCATCAACAGTGTAGATAAAAAAGACTATGAAAATGAAGATGGAGAGTTGGATGAAACAGCCTACCAGGCAGAAATTGACCGAAAGCGAGAAGAAGTGGTAGATGGTCTGTGTGAATTGGTGCCAGACCTGGATCGAGAAAAATTAGAAGCTAGGATGGAGAAAGTCAACTCCCAATATGAAGTATTGATGGTGAATATTGAGGAGGCAGACGCTCAGGCAATTCGGGAATTTATCCAGGAACACAAGACATCCTATTATTTGTACTTAACACCCAGCACCAAGCGATATTACCCTATGTCCTCCTTGGCGGCACAGGTACTGGGTTTCGTCAATGACAATGGTGGAGTTTATGGGCTGGAAGCCGGCTATGAGGATATATTGAAGGGGATGCCTGGTCGTGTGGTCACAGGTAAGACAGGCGAGAACGTGGAAATGTACAATAGCTATTCCAACTATATCGATGCCATGAACGGGTATAATTTGAATCTGACCATTGACAGCACCATTCAAGCCTATGCAGAACAGACTTTGGAGACAGGCATTGAGCAATATGACGTACGCAATGGGGCGTTTTGTGTGGTGATGAACCCCAAAACAGGGGGTATTTTGGCAATGGCAAGTTCCCCAGAATTTGACCCCAACAGTTATTCCATGGTTGTGGACAGTCTGTTACAGGGGGAAATTGAGGCAGATACCCCAGTGATTTATGAGAAGCTAAAAACAGAAAATGCAAAAAAAGAAGCAGAGGAACAACTGACAGATGCAGAATTACTGGAACAGGCGCGATCACAGGCAACCTCAGCCGCCCGTGAAACCCAGTGGAAGAACAAAACTGTTCGGGAGCCATACGAGCCAGGTTCCACCTTTAAGGCCCTTGTGCTGGCAGCAGCTCTTGAGGAAGGTGTAGTGTCAGAAAGTGACACATTTTACTGTCCAGGCTACTATATGATAGCAGGGGAGCGAATCAACTGTTCCAAGAGGGAAGGGCATGGGCAGCAGACACTGGCAAAGGCGGTGCAAAACTCCTGCAACCCCGCTTTTATTGAAATTGGACAGCGGTTGGGGCTGGAGACGTTTAATGAATATGTAGATGCCTTTGGGATGTTTGATACCACAGGAATTGATTTGCCCGGTGAGGAGAGTGGGCTATACTGGGATTTGGATAGTATGGGTATTGTGGATTTGGCGGTTGCTTCCTTCGGGCAACGTTTTACGGTAACACCATTGCAGATGGTAGCAGGGTTTTCTGCTGTCATCAATGGTGGAAATCTTTATCAACCCTATGTGGTAGAATCCATCTCTGATTCCAATGGCACCACTATAGAGACCACAGAACCACATCTTATTCGACAGGTAGTCAGTCAGCAGACCAGTGACCGATGCAGAACCATACTGGAAAGTGTTGTCTCAGAGGGGACAGGTAAAAATGCCTATCAGGCGGGCTATCGCATAGGAGGAAAAACGGGTTCTTCAGAAACGGATGAGGAAGGGCGTACCATTGTTTCCTTTATGGGCTTTGCGCCTGCCGATGACCCAGAGATTATCGTCCTTCTTGCTTACGACAAACCACAGGAGGCATCTCCGGGTAGCTCTATTGGTACAACCGGAGTCTATATCAGTGGTGGTAATATGGCAGCTCCACAGGCTGGAAAACTCATTGCCCAAATTTTGGACTATTTGGGGGTAGAGAAACAATATACTACCAGTGAATCGGCAGCTGTGGATGTAAGCACCCCACAGGTAACAGGATTTACCCTTGCAGATGCTGAGGCGAAACTGGAAGCTAAGGGGTTGAAATTCCGCACAGTGGGAGAAGGTGACGTTGTAACAGCACAAGTACCTTCCGCCGCATCTGCCATTCCTGGTGGCTCTACAGTAATCCTCTATTTGGGTGGAGCCACCCCAGAGGAACAGGCATCTGTCCCCAATGTGGTGGGACTCAGCTATGAAGCTGCCAAAAGTAAACTGGAGGCGGCAGGCTTCTTTATGAAGGCAGGCGGCAGCAGCACCTTCTACAGTACCTCATCTAAGGCACAGAGCCAAAGTGTGGCAGCAGGGGAAGTGGCAGAAGTTGGCACTATTGTGGAAGTGCAGTTTTCCAGCATGATTGAGGACGGTTTTGCCGGTCTGGATTAGCATAGTTTAGAGAGAATGAAATTGCACCCGTAAGGGGTGATGGTGTATGAAGCTAGGCGACTTGTTAGCCGGCATCCCCCTTACAGGGGGTAACTACAACAAAGAACTGGAAATAAAATCCATTTCTTATGACACCAGAACATTGAAAAAAGGGGCATTGTTTATTGCCCTGTCTGGGGCAAAGGAGGAGGGGGATGACTACATCCAGCAGGCGATAGAAAAAGGTGCCCTTGCCATTTTAAGTCAAAGACCTCCCAGCTCTTTTGTAGATCACTGGATCATCACACCAGACACCAGAGTAGCACTGGCACAGATTTCTGCCAATTGGTTTTCCCACCCAGCAGAAAAACTGACCATGATTGGAGTGACTGGCACAAATGGAAAAACCACCACCACATATCTGCTCAAAGAAGTGTTAGAAAAGGTACTGCACACAAAAGTGGGATTGATTGGTACCGTGGAGTGTCAAATTGGGGAGGTATCTATTCCATCCCACCGCACCACCCCAGAAAGTTATGAACTGCAAAAACTGCTTTCTCAAATGGTGGAGGCAGGCTGTACCCACGTAGTGATGGAGGTGTCCTCTCATGCACTGGTCCAACATCGTGTGGAAGGGGTTCTATTTTCTGTTGGTGTATTTACAAATTTAACACAGGACCATTTGGATTATCACATTACTATGGAGGCATACCGGCAAGCAAAAGCCCGTCTGTTCCAACAGAGTCGCTGGGCAGTTTTGAATCTGGATGATGAGGCAGGTCGATGGTATGCAGAAACGGTGTCTATTCCAATTTTTACTTATTCAGAAAACAAGGACTGGGCACATCTGACCGCCAGAAATATCCGATTGTTTCCCAGTCATGTGGAATTTGAAGTGGTGACCAGGGAGGAGATTGAACGGATTCATCTCCCCATTCCCGGCGGCTTTACCATTTACAATGCGCTGGCTGCCATTTCCTGTGGTCTTTGCCTCAATTTATCGCTCAAGGAGATTGCACAGGCATTGAGAAGCGCCCATGGGGTGAAAGGGCGCATTGAAGTGGTGCCAACTCCAAAAGCGTACACAGTCCTCATTGACTATGCCCATACCCCCAACGCCCTGGAGAATATTTTGCTGACAGCCAGGGAGTTGACGGCAGGGAGGCTGATGTGTGTCTTTGGCTGTGGAGGGGATCGGGACAGGACGAAACGGGCGATTATGGGCAGTGTGGTGCGTGAACTGGCTGATGTGGCAATTTTAACTTCGGACAATCCCCGCACAGAAAACCCGTGGGCAATTATAGAGGACATTTATGAAGGAATGAGAGGACAGGGGGGAGAAATCCATGTGGAGCCAGACCGCAGGAAGGCAATCTACTGGGCATTGGCACAGGGGAGAGCAGGGGATGTGATTGTGCTGGCAGGGAAGGGACATGAGACCTATCAGGAGATTGAGGGGATACAGTACCCTATGGATGAGAGAGAGATCGTGGCATCCTTCTATGAAAATAAAAATACAGCCTGTGAAAAGACTGGTAATTTTAAGGCAGGTATAGTATAATATCTGTCTGCTTAAAGGGAGCCAGTATTACATGAGAGAAAGAACTCTTGGAGGTTTCAACAATGTCATATATTTTAAGTTTTATTGTGGCGTTTGGTGTGACAGCAATTATTGGACAGATTTTGATCCCAATGTTGCGAAGGCTGAAGGCGGGGCAGGCCATCCGTGAGGATGGTCCCACATGGCATATGTCAAAGCAGGGCACCCCTACGATGGGTGGTGTCATGTTTATCATTGGCGTTGGCATTGCGATTTTAACGGCAGGTTGGGACTGGATTGCCAAAGGGGTGTACACCCATATTTTTGTCTTTCTGTTTGCCCTGGTGTTTGGTGCCATTGGATTTATTGATGATTTCCAAAAGCTGAGGCACCGGGCCAATGAGGGGCTGACAGCCCCTCAAAAGTTCCTGTTGCAGCTTGCTGCGGCTGTTGTGTTTGTAATTTTGCTGCGCAATGAGGGCTACCTAACCCCGGATCTTTATATTCCATTTTTGAATATTGAAATCATTGGAATCCCTTGGGTTGTCTACATGGTGTTTGCTGCATTTGTGGTAGTGGGAACGGTCAATGCAGTGAACTTGACCGATGGAGTGGATGGGCTGGCAACGGGTGTGACCATCCCTGTCATGCTCTTTTATGTTGGGGTTTCTGCATGGTATAACCGCAGTGATTTAACGGTGGTGTCTGCTGCCATGGCAGGTGGACTATCTGCGTTCCTGATTTATAATTTCCACCCAGCCAAAGTGTTTATGGGAGATACAGGCTCCCTGTTTTTAGGGGGTGCAGTGTGTGGGCTTGCCTTTGCACTGGACTTACCCCTTGTGATTCCTGTGGTGGGACTGATCTATGTATTGGAGACCCTTTCGGACATCATCCAGGTGATTTATTTTAAAAAGACAGGCGGCAAACGGTTTTTCCGTATGGCACCACTGCACCACCATTTTGAGATGGGTGGCTGGAGTGAGACAAAACTGTTCTGTGTCTTTTCCGGTGTGACTTTGGTGCTGTGTGGCGTGGCATTTTGGGGCGTGATGTACCGTTACCCCATGTAAAAGCAATGAGACAGGATTGGGAGGTGCAGAATGGGAAAAAAAGCAAGGCGTGATTTGACAGTGGAGGAACAGTTGGCAAGTGGACCTATGGATTTACCCTTTTTGATGCTGGTTGTTTTGCTGCTGGGAATTGGGCTGATTATGATGTTTTCTGCCTCCTACGCATCTGCTTATTATAAAAATGGAGATCCTACTGTATACATCAGCAGGCAGGCGATGTTTGGTATTTTGGGTGTGTGTGGAATGTATGTGGTATCACGCATCAATTACCAACGACTTCGATGGCTGTCGGTATTTGGGTTGATTGGTTCCATCGGTCTGCTGGTACTGGTATTGACCCCATTGGGGGTTTCCCACAATGGTGCAAGAAGATGGCTGAAGCTGGGTGTGGAGTTCCAGCCATCTGAGATTGTAAAGGTGGCAGTTATTTTGTTTTTTTCTGCTAGGCTTTGCAAGCGTGATACCCAAAAATATACCAGACGGAAAAATCGCACCTTTTCCGGGCGTATGATGAATCGGATGCAGAAAATTGGGCTGCTGGAACTGTTTCCCTATGGTGGGATTTTGCTGCTGATTGCCGCTCTTATGATTAAACAACCTCACATGTCCGGTACCATTTTGGTGCTAGTGGGAGGTGCCTCTGTGCTGTTTGCAGCGGGGATTAGTATCTGGTGGTTTGTTGGCGGGATTGTTGGTGTAGGCAGCCTGTTGGCTTTGATTATCACCAGCACCTCTTACATGACAGCCCGTATCCAATTATGGCTGAACCCCTGGGAGGATGCGCAGGGAGCAGGGTATCAAACCATCCAATCCCTGCTGGCCATGGGTTCAGGTGGTCTGCTGGGACGTGGGCTTGGCAATAGTATGCAGAAGTTGCTCTACATTCCAGAACCGGAAAATGACTTTGTTTTTCCCATTGTGGTAGAGGAATTGGGATTTGTTGGGGGAGCTCTTGTCCTCATCTTATTTGCCCTGCTTATTTTACGGGGGTATTGGATTGCACTCCATGCCAGGGATAAGTTTGGTTCCCTGACGGTTGTGGGAATTACTACATTGCTGGCAACACAGGTTTTTTTGAATATTGGCGTGGTGACAAACCTCATCCCCAATACGGGCATTTCCCTGCCGTTCTTCAGTTACGGCGGTACGGCGTTGATTATTCAGCTGTTACAAATGGGTATTATTCTCAGTGTTTCACGGCAATTGCCAGCATCCAAACAGGATTGAGAACCAAAGATGAGGCGTAAAAAGGACTTGAGGTGTGATTATGAACATATTGTTTACCTGCGGGGGTACAGCAGGGCATGTGAATCCGGCAGTGGCACTGGCCCGTATTTTTCAGGAGAGGCATCCCGGCTGCCGGATTCTCTTTGTGGGAGCCGACGGGGGGATGGAGACCAAACTGGTTCCCAAAGAGGGGTACTCCATCGAAACCGTGACCATTACCAATTTTCATCGCTCCTTTGCACCAGCTGATATTCTCCACAACATTGGCACTGTGTTGAATATGCAAAAATCAAAGCGTCAGGCAAACCATATTTTGGATGAGTTCCGTCCAGATTTGGTAGTGGGGACAGGTGGCTATGCCTCCTTTCCAGTGGTGCGGGAGGCCGCACGCAGAAAAATTCCTACTGCGGTCCATGAGTCCAATGCAGTGCCAGGGCTAACCACCAAGGCATTGTCCAAGGTAGTAGACTGTGTGATGGTTGGGTTTGAGGAGAGCAGGGATCACTACGACCACCCAGAGAAAGTGGTCGTCACAGGGACACCAGTGCGCGGGGATTTTTTCCGTTACACCAGAGAGGAAGCCCGGAAGGTGCTGGGATTACAGGATCAACGCCCTCTGGTTCTGTCCTATTGGGGTTCTCTGGGTGCCAAGGTGATGAATGGTCATATGGCAGATTTCATTGCCAAAGAGTGCTATGAGGGTTCCCCTTATTACCATATCCATGGTGCTGGACGGGATTTTTCCTGGATGAAGGAGAATTTATTGCGGCGTGGGCTGCAATTGGGGGATAATGGTGTGGAGGTACTGGAGTATATCTACAATATGCCACTGGTGATGGCAGCAGCGGATTTGGTACTTTGTCGGGCAGGGGCTTCCACCATATCAGAGCTGACTGCCATAGCAAAGCCATCTATTTTGGTTCCTTCCCCCAATGTAACCGCTAACCATCAGGAAAAAAATGCTAGGGTATTGGCAAACCAAGGTGCGGCAGTATTGCTGTTAGAGCAGGATTGTACAGGAGAAAAGCTCTATGAAGTGGCATCTGATTTGCTACGGAACCGGGTGGAGCGGGAAAAAATGGTGGTCCGCCTCCATGAGATGGCAGTCCCAAATGCCGGGGAACAGATTTATCAGACCCTATGTAAAATGATGAGATAATGGTCATTTTGTAGACCAAAAGGCAGATGATTGCATAGGATAGCCTACCTGAAGTTAGAACAGGAGGCTATCCTATGGATTTTTATCAAATAAAGGGAAAAAATCCCTTATCTGGAATGTTAACGGTACATGGAGCAAAAAACAGTGTTTTACCCATTTTGGCAGCTACCTTGTTGGCATCGGGGCAGAGTACCCTGTATAATTGCCCTGAATTAACCGATGTGTCCATTACCATGGATATTTTGCGTGAGTTGGGCTGTCAGGTGAGGCGGGAAGGCAGTACTTTAGTAGTAGATGCTTCCCAGCCTACATCAGCACAGATCCCCCACCATCTCATGCAGGAAATGCGGTCCTCTATTGTTTTTTTGGGAGCCTTACTTTCCAGGATGGGGGAAGGGCAGCTGTCCTATCCAGGAGGCTGTGAGCTGGGACCACGTCCCATTGACTTACACTTGTCCTCCCTACGGGCATTGGGGGCGGAGATTAAGGAGCAACAGGGGATGTTGATTGCCAAAGGGGGCAACCTAGTTGGGAAGGATATTTTTCTTTCCATACCCAGTGTGGGAGCAACACAGAATCTCATGCTGGCAGCCTGCGGTGCGGTTGGAACCACTACCATTGTGGGGGCAGCCAAAGAGCCTGAAATCATAGAATTACAGACAGTCCTTCAGAAAATGGGGGCAAAGGTGTGGGGAGCTGGTAGTTCTGTGATACAAATCGAAGGGGGATATCCATTGCATGGGATCGAGCACCACATCCAAGGGGATCGCATTGTGGCAGCCACTTACCTGTGTGCAGTTGCTGCATGTGGAGGGGATGTGACCGTGCAGGGGGTTTCTACCCAGTATATGGGTGCAGTGTTGGATGGGCTGGAGCGGGCTGGATGCCATCTGCAAATGGGGCAAAAACAGGTGCGGCTACAAAGCGGAGGAAAATTGCAGGGGATTTCTATGGTCAGGACAGCTCCTTATCCTGGGTTCCCCACAGATGCACAGGCCATTTTTATGGCTGCACTGTCAGGAGGCACAGGGACCACTATGTTTGAAGAAAATTTATTTGACAGTCGGTATCGCCATGTGGATGAGCTGTCCAGAATGGGTGCCAACATCCAAGTTTCCGGTCGAGTAGCAGTGGTGACAGGAAGGGAACTACACGGTGCACAGGTTAATGGAACCGACCTGAGGGGTGCAGCTGCCCTTGTGGTGGCAGCACTTTCTGCACAGGGAGAAAGTCAGGTGACAGGACTGCATCATATCCGAAGGGGCTATGAGCGGCTGGAACAGGCTTTGCGAGGACTAGGTGCATCCATTGCGTTGGTACAGAGGACCTAGGGCAAGAACACACAAAAGAGAAAGGCGGGCAGTATGGCAGCACGAAAAAAACGAAAGCGCAGGCGAAACCGGGGACGGCTGGCAGCCTTTTTTAAATTGTTGTGTATTGTTGCGCTGGTAGTCGCAGCCACAATGGGGGCAACGGTATTCTTTCAAATTGAGACCATTGTGGTACAGGGCAATGGACGCTACTCCCAACAGGAGATCATAGACGCTTCTGGGCTACAGATTGGGGACAACTTGTTTCATATCAGCACCTATCAAATTGAACAGCAGATCTGCCAACAACTTCCCTACATAGGAGAGGTGAAAGTGAAAAGAGGCTTGCCCAGTACTGTAACACTGGTTGTTGAGGAGTGGCAAGCAGTGGCTCAAGTGGAGGTATACGCCCAGCAGGCAGATACAGCAGAGGAGGGTGAGGAGGAAGCAAACGAGGAGGAGCCCCAAATTTCGGCGCAGACAGACCAGCCTTGGCTAATCAGTGCCACAGGTAAAATTTTAGAGGCTGGAACAGGCTCATTGGAAACCATGTCTGTGCGTGGGCTTACTATATTGGCCCCTCAGGTTGGATTTGACATGGCTGTCCCTCAGGAGCAACAACAACGCAAAGATACCCTGCTGGAACTGATTGATATTATGGTAGAACAGGGGATATTGAACCAGGTATCAGAAATCGACTTAACCAACCCATTGTGGATTGGGCTTGTGTACCGGCAGAATTTTCAGGTGCGTTTACCACAGGGGAACGACCATACACGTTCGATCCGGTTGATGGTGGCAGCAGTAGAAGATACGGTACAGAGCAGGGGAGAACAGTGCAGTGGGGTAATGGATTTGACGCAGCAGGGATTTGATGCAATTTTCACGCCTGCAAACCCGTAAAAGTTTTAAAGTTCGCGAAATTCGAGCTTTTTCTCTTGACCTAACTGGGAAATCGAGATACAATAAAACGGGTTATGGTAAGAATTTTGCATCTGCGGCAGGTGAGACCTGCAATTGGCAGATTTTGATTTTGTATACATAGGAGGAGCGACAATGGCCTTCGGATTGGATTTAGGTCCCGATAGTGTGGTAAATATTAAAGTAATTGGTGTAGGTGGTGGTGGCAACAATGTTGTCAACCGCATGGTGCGCACAGGTACAAAAGGTGTGGATTTTATTGCGGTGAATACCGACAAACAGGCACTGGAAGTATCAGCAGCAACCTATAAAATTCAGATTGGGGAGAAACTCACCAACGGTCAGGGGGCAGGTTCCAATCCTGAAATAGGCAGAAAGTCCGCTGAAGAGAGCAGAAGCCAGATTGCCAAGGCATTGGAAGATGCAGATATGGTGTTTATTACCGCCGGTATGGGTGGCGGAACTGGTACTGGAGCAGCTCCCATTGTGGCAGACATCGCAAAAGAAATGGGCATTCTGACAGTAGGTGTGGTGACAAAGCCCTTTCGTTTTGAAGGGATGCGCCGTATGAAACAGGCAGACGGCGGCATCAATGAGCTGAGAAGTAAAGTAGACTCTCTGGTGATTATCCCCAACGAGCGTCTCAAACTGGCAACAGACCAGAAAATTACCATGCTCAATGCTTTTGAGATTGCCGATGATGTATTGCAGCAGGCAGTGCAGTCTATTTCCGACTTGATTAAAAATACTGGGTTTATCAATCTGGACTTTGCAGATGTATCTGCGGTGATGAAAGATGCAGGGCGTGCCCACATGGGTGTGGGACGGGCTGCCGGAAAGAATAAGGCAGAGGAAGCCGCACAGATGGCAATTTCCAGCCCACTGCTGGAAACTTCCATCAATGGTGCAAAGGGTGTTCTGATCAATGTCACTGGTTCCATTGATATTGGATTGGAAGAAGTAGAAGTGGCAGCCAATCTGGTACAGGAGGCGGCACATCCAGAGGCCAATATCATCTTCGGCGCAGCATTTGATGATACACTGGAAGATGAACTGCGAGTCACCGTCATTGCCACAGGGTTTGATGAAAAAGAGGAGACACCCGCCATGTCCTCCCAGCCCTTTACCAACGCCAGTGCAAAGGTAGAGGAGAGAAAGGCAGAAGTTGCTGCACCCATAGTACAGGAGACTGTGAACCGTACACCAGAACCAGTGCCAGAGCTGGAACGTCCCACCGTCAGCGATGATGATTGGGACATCTTAGAGCGTATTTTTAGCAGGAAAAGATAAGAAAAATAGACACTCAGGACGAGTGTCTATTTTTCTTGTTGTGAGGGTTCCTCTTTTTCCACGGTTTTCTGCAAAACCTGAATGGCGTAGTCAATGGCTGGAATGGCACGGGCAGAACAGTATTGACGCACCTGTTTGAGTTCATGAATTGCCTGTTGTGCAGTCATACAAAGAACCTCCTTTTTCTCAACGCTTCTTTTCTCTATTATAGCACTGAAGTCCTTTTGAGACAAGAGAGCAGGAGAGAAAATAGGAGAGGAGAAACACAGAAAAAGGCAGAACTAGACCATAGAGAAAAACAGAGTCAGGGGACAGGGAGAGATAGGGGAGTTGAGAGATTCCGATCATAGCTAAAAAAACAATTCCATATAAAATGGGGCGCATTTTTTGAATGGGTAAACAGAAGGCAAGAGGTAACAGGATGCCAGAAAGTGCCAGGCTGCCTGTGGATACCACAAAGAGGGACATAAGGATAGCATAGTCCCGTGTGGCAATGGAATAGATGGTGCCAATGGTCATATTCAAGCTGAACATGAGCAGGGCAATGAACAGGGCAAACAGATAACGAGCTTTTACAAGATCCAAATGATGATGAGGGGAAGGTCCTGATTCTACTGTAAAAGCCGAAAGGGGGAGCATCATCATCATGAAGGTATTACAGGATAGAATAAATGTGAACTCATACAGCCCCAATAGGGCTAATAGCAAATAAAAAAGAGAGAATAAGGTATAAAATCGAAGGGATTTCCGAAGAATCTGCATATCTTTCCAAAATAGTGCAAACATATCAAGTTACCTCCTTCTAAAGAAGATAACCAGATATTCAGTCAGATAAACTAAGGAAATACAGGATTCTCACCAACTTTTCATAGGGCTTGGCATTGACAGCACCCATTCACTTTACTATAATAAATAACTATCCTACCCTACAAGGGGCAGGAAAATTATGTTTTGAAAGGGGTTCTCCCAAATGAGCGAACAGCGCGTTTACAACTTCTCCGCAGGCCCATCCATGCTTCCACTCTCTGCCCTGGAGCGTGCAGGGTCAGAAATCACCAATTACCGTGGTTCTGGTATGTCAGTGATGGAGATGAGTCACCGCTCAAAAGTGTTCATGCAGATTTTTGAGGAGACCCAGGATAAGCTCAGGAAGATGATGAATATTCCTGAAGGCTATAAAATCCTGTTTCTCCAGACTGGTGCATCTGGGCAATTTTCTATGGTTCCACTGAATTTGATGGGACGGACTGGGGAAGCAGACTATGCAGTCACTGGTAATTTTGCATCCCTTGCAGCCAAAGAAGCAAAGAAATATGGTACTGTCCATCTGGCAGCCGATACCAGTGACCGGGATCACAGCTATATTCCCAGTCAGGAACAACTGAAACTCAGTGGGCAGGCAAGCTATTTCTATTATTGTGCCAACAACACCATCTATGGTACAGAATGGCAGTATGTGCCAGACACTGGTTCTGTGCCACTGGTGTGTGATATGTCCTCCAATATTCTGTCCCGCTCCGTCGATGTATCAAAGTATGGAATTATCTTTGCGGGAGCTCAGAAAAATATGGCACCTGCTGGTTTGACAGTGGTGATTATGCGTGAGGACTTGGCAGGGCATGAACTGCCCTATACCCCTCTGATGATGAATTATCATACTATGATAGAGAAGGATTCTATGTATAATACACCTCCCTGTTGGTGTATCTATATGCTGGGATTAAATCTGGACTGGGTGGCAGAACAGGGCGGAATTGCAGGGATGGAAAAACTGCGTGACCTACGCTCTGCCATGCTCTATGATACATTGGATGCCTCACGCCTGTTCCAGTGCCACGCCGAAAAGGGGTCTCGTTCTGGTATGAATGTGACCTTCCGCACCGGAAATGAGGAAATGGATGCAAAATTTGTCAAGGAAGCCACAGAAGCTGGGTTTGTGAACCTGAAGGGTCACAGAAAGGTGGGAGGAATGCGTGCCTCCATCTACAACGCCATGCCAGTTGAGGGTGTGGAAAAGCTGTGTGACTTTATCAAACAATTTGACAAAGCAAACTGAGGAACAGGGAGAAGTAACATGTATCGAATTAAAACACTCAATAAAATTTCCACC
This sequence comes from uncultured Oscillospiraceae bacterium, assembly GCA_944383165.1. Classification (GTDB taxonomy): domain Bacteria; phylum Bacillota; class Clostridia; order Oscillospirales; family Oscillospiraceae; genus Lawsonibacter. Next base: position 31,564 of record CALWON010000002.1, on the reverse strand, counting down.
GCTGGGCTGGATTTATTGGACCAGACCCGTTTTCAGGTGGGCAGTGATGTAGAAAATGAGGACGGTATTTTGGTGCGTTCCGCTGCCATGCACGACTATGAGTTTCCAGATGCCCTGAGAGCGGTGGCAAGAGCGGGTGCAGGCACCAACAATATTCCCATTGACCGTTGTTCTGAGCATGGCATTGTGGTATTCAATACCCCTGGAGCCAATGCAAATGCAGTGAAAGAGCTGGTGATTGCTGCCATGCTCATCGCCTCCCGTGATATTTTGGGTGGAGCCGATTGGGTACAGGAACAGGTACATACCCCAGGTGTGGATGTTGCCAGTGCAGTGGAGAAAGGAAAGTCTGCTTTTGCAGGTCCTGAACTGTACCGCAAAACCTTGGGTGTGATTGGTCTGGGTGCCATTGGTGCACTGGTGTGCAATGTGGCACTGGATTTGGGTATGGATGTCTATGGTTATGACCCATTCCTGTCTGTGGATGCTGCTTTGCGTCTGGACCGTCATGTACATGTGGTGAAAAATGTGGAAGAGCTTTATAAGGTCTCTGATTATATTACCATTCATGTACCCTACACCAATGACACCAAAGACTTTATCAATGGGGAAGCCATTTCCAAAATGAAAGGTCAGGTGCGTATTCTCAATCTGGCCCGTGGCGGCTTGGTCAATGACGATGATATGATTGCTGCATTGGAGTCTGGTCGAGTGGCTCGCTATGTGACCGATTTCCCCAATGAGAAAATTTCTGTGATTCCCAATGTGGTGTCCCTGCCTCATCTGGGTGCCTCTACCCCTGAAAGTGAGGAAAATTGTGCCCGTATGGCAGCAGACCAACTCAAGGATTATCTGGTCAATGGCAATATCCGAAATTCTGTGAATTTGCCCAATGTCTCTCAGGAGTGGAGCGGAATTTCCCGTATTTGTGTCATCCACAAAAATATTCCTGCTATGTTGACACAGATTACTTCTGTTTTGTCCAGAGAAGGTGTCAACGTGGAAAACCTGACCAACAAATCAAAGAAGGACTATGCCTATACCATGGTGGACATCAACAGCCGTATCAAAGATTCTGTGGCAGATGAGCTGAGAGCAATCTCTGGCGTCATCCGTGTCCGTGTACTAAACCATTGAAGCGGTTTCCAATCCAGTACAACTCCCCGGTGATTCTGACCTTTTTTCTGCTCTCTCTGGGTTCTCTGATTTTGGGAAGTGTGACACAGGGGGTCAGTACACAGATGCTGTTTGCAGTGTACCACTCCTCCTTCACAGATCCACTGACCTATGTGCGTATGTTTACCCATGTGCTGGGACACAGTGGCTATGCCCACTTTATGGGTAACATGATGCTGTTGTTGGTGGTGGGACCACCACTAGAGGAGAAATATGGCAGCAAACGGCTTTTGGGGTGTATTGTACTGACAGCACTGGTGTCAGGGCTAGTACAGTTTTTCCTGTTTCCTGGTACTGCTCTTTTGGGTGCAAGTGGCATTGTCTTTATGTTGATTGTCCTTTCTTCGTTGGCAGGGATGCGAAATGGAGCCATCCCACTGACTTTAATCTTAGTTGTTGTTCTGTATCTGGGTGGGGAAGTGGTAGATGCAGTGTCTGTGAATGACAATGTATCTCAACTGACCCATATTATTGGTGGACTATGTGGGGCTGGATTCGGTTTTGCGATGGTGAAAAAGTAAATAAAAGAGAGAAGCTATGGGAAAGTTCCACATAGCTTCTCTTTTTGTTTTTCATTTTAAGAATTGGTAGGATAAAATAGCTTGTACTAACACCACAATGGCACTGATTTTTGGAATCTGTCGATTGCGTAAAGGGCACCAATGTTGCAATGAAAAGGATAACTGTGGCATTGGCGTCTTCCAGAAAAGCAAACATCAACCCCAACATGCCTATAAATCCAGCTATTGTAGCGTAACCAATGGCTCGATCTTTGCGGCGATCTTCCTCCAAATCTTCCACACTCATATGACAGGAGAGAAATGCCAACCGCTGTGCCAGTGCTGTCATTTTCTTGCACGCCTCATCCTGCACCAAATCTACTGGGCAATGGCGATTTTTTTGATAGAGAAAAGGCTGGATTGCCATGGGGATTTCCTGCATTCCATCCTGTGTTTCTACACCAAATATGTATTGCTCTCGTCCTGCCTTTCCTTTGAGAGACACCTCTTTGATGAAATCACTGGTGAGGGGGATAGGAGTTCCCAGTTGGTAGCTATGTCTTTTACCAACCTGTACTGGAATGACCCATAATTGATCCCCATCTGCAACAAAGACCAGTGGGGTATATGTGGTGTTCACAACAGTGACATGACTTCCACCACGAACAGAACGCTTTTCATGCATAGAAAACAATATGGTATCCTCTTTAGCCTGTGGTAACAGTGCTTGCACTCGCTGCACCAGTTCTCTGCGCTGACTTCCCTCTTGCGCACGGGTCCGTCCACGGGAGTGCCGATATATTCTCAGTGGTCCACCTCCAAACACAATCCAATAAAGAAACAGCAACACACACCCATACACTATAATGTTGATGAAGGTTCTCATACTCTCTCTCCTTTTAATATTTTAGTATATTTGGTTTACATCCGACTATTTCTAACATGTTTATCTATACAAATTCAATCTATTTTCACGAAATGTATCTATTTAAGCACGAATGGCAATGTAACATAAACATTGCATCGCAATTTATGTTTGTAACTATAAATGAGCAAATATGAAAAATAAAATTGCACCAAAAGAAGACATCCCCCATTGAATCGTGTAGTTTGTTTTACATTTCTCATAATTGACCCTCTATACCTCCTTCTGGCTATTCCAAAGAAATCTATTCATATTGATTTATGTTATGAAGATTTTATTTAGGGACAAGAAATATTCGAATGAAAAAAATTTTTGAGATACAATCATAAATCAATCAGTGCCGTCTGAAATGCCTCAAATAATACAAAAATGGATTTCAGTATTTCATCCAGATTACTGTGTGGCACTCTGTTTTCTGAGTGGATATTGATCTGTGTGCTTTTTTTAGGGAAACGATTGCAATTTTTTATAGAGAACGGTATAATATGACAGACTGAAAAAGAATAGAGCCGGAAGTTCCGGTAAGAATCATAAGAGAGCGTGATGAAGTTTGAAGTACGATTTCTCAGCCATTGAGCAGAAATGGCAACAGAAGTGGTGGGCAGAAAAGACCTTTGCCTGCACAGAGGACAGTTCTAAAAAGAAATTCTATGCTCTGGTAGAGTTTCCCTATCCCTCTGGTCAGGGGCTGCATGTGGGTCATGCCCGTCCCTACACCGCAATGGATGTGGTAGCCCGTAAACGCCGCATGGATGGCTATAATGTGCTGTTTCCAATGGGCTATGATGCGTTTGGATTGCCCACAGAGAACTATGCCATTAAGAATCATATTCACCCTGCCAAAGTGACCCATGACAACATTGAAAATTTCCGTAAGCAGCTGCAAATGTTGGGTTACTCCTTTGACTGGGATAGAGAGGTCAACACCACTGACCCCAGCTATTACAAGTGGACACAGTGGATTTTCCTACAGCTATGGAAAAAGGGGCTTGCCTATAAGACCACCATGCCGGTCAACTGGTGTACTTCCTGTAAGTGTGTACTGGCAAACGAAGAAGTCGTAGATGGTGTGTGTGAACGCTGCGGCTCTCCTGTTATCCGCAAGGAAAAAAGTCAGTGGATGCTGAAAATTACAGAATACGCCCAGAGACTGATTGATGACCTGGATGGGCTGGACTTTATTGAGCGTGTCAAGACGCAGCAGAAAAACTGGATTGGTCGCTCCACTGGTGCAGAGGTTGTATTCAAAAGCACCGCTGGAGATGATATTCTGGTGTATACTACTCGCCCTGACACCCTGTTTGGTGCCACCTATATGGTATTGTCTCCAGAACATGAACTGTTGAAAAAGTGGATGCCCATGTTGAAAAACAGCGAAGCAGTACAGGCATACCAGAAAGAGGCTGCCTCCAAGTCTGATTTGGAGCGTGCAGAGCTGAACAAAGAGAAAACAGGCGTATGTCTGGATGGGGTCAAGGGTATCAACCCTGTCAATGGCAAGGAGATTCCCATTTTTATTTCTGATTATGTATTGGCAACCTATGGCACTGGTGCTATTATGGCAGTGCCTGCCCATGATGACCGTGACTGGGAGTTTGCCAAAAAATTTGGCTGTGAAATTATCGAGGTTGTATCTGGTGGCGAAGATGTGCAACAGGCTCCCTTCACCGCCAAAGACGAGACTGGTATCCTGACAAATTCTGAGTTCCTCAATGGCATGACGGTCAAAGATGCCATTCCTGTCATTACCAAGTGGCTGGAGGACAAGGGAATTGGTCACGCCAAGGTGAACTACAAGCTCCGTGACTGGGTATTCTCCCGTCAACGCTACTGGGGTGAACCCATCCCCATGATTTACTGTGAAAAGTGTGGATGGCAGCCTATGGATGAGTCTCAGCTACCTCTGTTGCTGCCAGAGGTGGAGAGCTATGAGCCAACCGATGATGGTGAGTCTCCATTGTCTAAAATGACGGATTGGGTCAATACCACCTGCCCATGCTGTGGTGGAGCAGCCAAGCGAGAGACAGACACCATGCCCCAGTGGGCAGGTTCTAGCTGGTACTTCCTGCGCTATATGGACCCACACAATGACAAGGAACTGGCTTCTCAGGAGGCTTTGAAGTTCTGGTCTCCTGTGGATTGGTATAATGGAGGTATGGAGCATACCACTTTGCATCTGCTCTATAGCCGTTTCTGGCACAAGTTCCTCTATGATATTGGTGTAGTTCCCACCAAAGAGCCCTATGCCAAGCGTACCAGTCATGGTATGATTCTGGGCGAGGGCGGAGAGAAGATGTCTAAATCCCGCGGCAATGTCATCAACCCCAATGATGTCATTGCCCAATATGGTGCAGATACCATGCGCACCTATATTATGTTCATCGGTGACTTTGAGAAAGCCGCTGCATGGTCTGACAATGCAGTGAAGGGCTGTAAGCGTTTCCTGGACCGTGTGTGGAATCTGGCAACTGATCAGGAACATGTGGGAGAGGACTACTCTGCTGCAAATGAGGTTTCCATCCACCGCACCATTAAAAAGGTGTCTGAGGACATTGAGGCAATGAAGTTTAATACTGCCATTGCTGCCCTGATGTCTCTGGTCAATGACTATTATCAAAACGGTGCAAGCCGTGGTGATATGAAGGTTTTGTTGTTGTTGCTGTCTCCTTTTGCCCCTCATATGTGTGAGGAACTTTGGGAGCTGGCTGGCTATGGGGGACAGGTCTGCTTGCAGGCATGGCCAACCTATGAGGAGGCAAAAACCGTTACTGCGACCACTCAGATGGCAGTTCAGGTGGGCGGTAAACTGCGTGCCAACATTGTAGTACCCACTGGAAGTGATGATGAGACTGTGGTTGCTGCCGCCCTAGCCAATGAAAAAATTGCCAAGTTGGCAGAGGGTATGGAACTTGTAAAGTCCATTGTGGTCAAAGGTCGCCTTGTGAATCTGATTTTTAAGCCGAAGGCATAAATTAAGCTCTGGTGCGGAAAAAACAGAAAATTTCCCAGAATAAATCCTTGACAATTTGATTCATTTCAAATATAATGTTACTGTTAAAGCCATATAAATGGCCCTTTCGTGGCAGGGGACGCCCCGTCACGCCGGAGGGAGGGAAATATAGATGTCAGAAGTCCGTGTCAGAGAGAACGAGTCTTTGGAGAGTGCGCTGAAGCGTTTTAAGCGCAGCTGTGCAAAGTCTGGTGTGCTGGCTGAGGTTCGTAAGCGTGAGCACTACGAGAGCCCCAGCGTAAAGCGTCGCAAGAAGTCTGAGGCTGCACGCAAGAACCGTAAAAAGTTCTACTAAGACAAATAAAGTGCCACGGCAAAAGTCGTGGCACTTTCTAAAAAATAGGTTGACAGAGAGAAAAAAAGTTGGTATAATCACATCTGCACTGAGCAAGTGCGTCATATGGGGGTATAGCTCAGCTGGGAGAGCGCTTGAATGGCATTCAAGAGGTCAGCGGTTCGATCCCGCTTATCTCCACCATAAAAAAATCGGTCGTGAAAGCGACCGATTTTTCTTTTGAAATGCAACAGGACAGCACAATATCATTGTGCTGTCCTGTCTGTTATTTGGATGAAATCATGTGGACATTCAAATGATTATAAGGCATTTCTACCTGATGTTTTTCAAAAGCGGGGCGCACAGCTTCCAAAAAGCGGTAGTACACATTCCAATAGTCCTCTGTGGTTGTCCATGCCCGGACGATGTAATTGATACTGCTGCTGGCATACTCTGAAAGCCAGATGGCAGGGGCTGGGTCTTGTAGAATTTCAGGGAACTGGTTTACCACATCCTGTAAAGCTGCCTTGGCACGTTCTGTTGGAGTGTCATAGGAGGTGCTAAAGGTCAGTTCAAAGCGACGTTTCCCAAGACGGGTATAGTTGGTGATTTTGGCAGAGGATACCTGGCTGTTTGGAATATAAATTTCCTTGTTTTCCGCTGTCACAAGGGTGCTGTAAACAAGACCGACCATAGATACAGTTCCACTGACAGAATCCACATCTACATAGTCCCCAATGGAAAAAGGCTTAGAGACCATAATCATAATGCCACCAGCTAGGTTGGACAGCGTATTTTGGAGAGCCAGAGAAACTGCAAGTCCTGCCACACTCATCAGGGCGATGATGGAGGTCATATCCATACCCAGCGAACCCAATGTGACAAGTACAAGGATGATCCAAAAAATGACTGATAGACAGGAGTGAAGATAACGGCTGATGGTATTGAGGGAATTGTTGTGGGAGATAATACGGTCAATGGTTTTGAGCACCATTTTCATCACCACATAGCCAATCACAAAGACCAAAAGAGTACGGACAAGCGTTTCCCATGAGAGTTGTTTCCAATCAAAACCACCTGTAACCTGTGTGATGATAGAATCGACAGACATAGAGTTACTCCAATCTAAGAGAGATGTTCTGCCACATGCCGTTTGAGACAAGCAAAGGTTTCTGGGCTTAAATCGTGCTCAATACGGCAGGCATCTTCCGCGGCAATTTCTGGAGGAACTCCTAGTTTTACCAGCCACTCAGAAAGAAAACGATGACGTTCATAGACAAGCTGGGCACGTTCTTCTCCCATTTCCGTTAATTCCAATCGACCATCCTTTTCCATTGTCAGATAGCCACTGTTTTTCAAAATAGACACAGCACGGCTGACAGAGGGTTTAGAGTATCCCAGATGTTGTGCCACATCAATCGAACGGACAATGCCATTTTGTTGACGGAGAACCAAAATTGCCTCCAAATAATCTTCACCGGATTGGTGTAGTGCCATAATGACAACGCTCCTTTATTTTATCTTTGAAGAGTATAGCATAAGATGAAAAAAAAGACAAGAAAACTACAATGTATCACAGGAACAGGAGTTTGGAGTTTTCTTTTTTTGCAAAAAAGAAAACTTGGTTTCTGAACATAATACAGCAAAGAAAATAAAGCCAAAGCCCAATAACAGCCTTGGAGTAACAGGGTCTCCATAAAATACAACGGAAAAGAGCACCCCAAATACAGATTCTAAGGAGAGAATCACAGAGGCAGAGGAGGGGTCAGACCACACCTGCCCCACATTTTGAAAGAGCAGTGCTACAGTAGTGGCAAGGACACAGAGATAAAACAGGGGGAAAATCATACTGCTGTCAGTAAATACATGGATGGGGAACGGCTGGGTCAACATCCCACCAATGGCAGAACACAGAGCAACCACCGTAAACTGAACAGCAGTGAGCACATAAATATTTTTTCCATCAGAAAGGTGATTGACTGCAACAATGTGCAGGGCATAAAACAGGGCACAGAGTAGGGTTAGACTATCGCCAATGGCAATGGTAAACTGTCCTGTGATAGATACAAGCCCAACGCCCACTACACAAAACAGGGCAGCCATCAGATGAAATCGGTCTGGTTTTTGGTGAGAAATTCCCCAGTATAAAAAGGGAACCAGAACACAATAAACTGTGGTTAAAAAAGCATTGTTGGATGGGGTGGTGTATACAAGTCCAAAGGTTTGTACAGAGTAAGCAAGAAAAAGTAAAATTCCAAGCAGACCACCACGCCACACATCGTCTTTGGTCAATTTTGGATGCCAGATAAAGGAGCAGACAAGCCCAAGTAAAAGCCCACCCACAGCAAAACGGAATGTGAGAAGCCAAAAGACTGGGATAGAATCTAAGGTATTTTTCATCACAAAAAAAGACATACCCCAAATAAAAGCAGCAAAAAACAGCAGTGGTTTTGCAAGTTTTTTCATGATAACAGGATTCATGTGTTCACCTCATTTACAAACATTGACAAAATGATAACATGTTTGAATGGAGGATGCAATACATTCCCTTGACTGGGGTATTTCAGGTCTTTAAAATGGGATATAGGGGAGGTTATTTTTATGGATGCTGTTTTTTTATCTCAAACTGCACTGTTTACTGGAAACAGTCCAAAGGAAATTGAATCTACATTGTCCTGTATAGGTTGTCAAGAAAAGCACTACGAAAAGGGAAGTATGATTTGTTCTGCTGGAAGCAGTATGGATGCCCTCGGCATGGTATTGACTGGACAGATCTCGATTGAGCACTATGATTTCTGGGGGAATCGTACTGTGATGGCAGCCATTGGACAGGGGCAGATTTTTGGAGAGACCTATGCCTGTATGCCACAAGAGCCACTGATGGTGGATGTAGTGGCACGCACAGAAGTACAGGTTTTGTGGTTGAAGGTCCATCGGATACTCCATATCTGTGACCATGGCTGTCCTGTTCATAGCCAGCTCATTGAGCGTCTTATGATGATTTTGGCACGAAATAATCTCAATCTCTCCTATAAAATTTCACATACAACTCCAAAATCCATTCGGGGACGTCTGCTCTCCTACCTTTCCCATCAGGCAACACAATATGGAGGGAACCAATTTTCCATCCCGTTTGATCGCCAACAGTTGGCCGATTATCTCCATGTAGACCGTAGTGCATTATCCAATGAACTGAGCAAAATGCAGAGAGAGGGGTTGTTAGACTACCACAAAAATCAGTTTATACTCCACCGAAAAATGACAGAGCATTTTTCTGGAATCATTTAGATGTCCTGTTTTGGATTCAATTTCCTAGATTGTTCGTGTAAAAATAGACAGCAACCCCCTGATGCAATTTTACCTTACATCAGGGGGCTGCTATATGTTTTGTCCATTATGGTTTGGTTGATAGAAGAATCTAACCTGTTTGGTACTTTGAGTCTAGAGGAAACCACATTCAAATGGCTGCAATTAGCCTCTGTCTACCTCCCACTCAAGTATGGTACCACTAGTGGCATCAATGGTAAAATCATATTCTATGGTTCCACTGCGCAGCTCACCTTCATACACAGTTCTGCCGTCATCACGATCCAGTTTAAATTCACGATAGATACCAGTAGTGCCAGCCTTCTGCTCTACAATCTGCTTTGCAGCAGCTTCAGAAATATAAGAGCCAGAGGAGGTGCCAGCGGACTGGCTTGGAGTATAACTCTCTACATCATAGTCAAAGCTGATAATGGTACCACTTGCAGCGTCAATTTCATAGTCATACTCCTTGTTTCCGCTGTAGAACTCCACATCGTATACCCTACGACCATCATCATAATCCAGCTTTGCATTCAGAAATACAGCGTTGGAAGATGCAACTCCTGCGTGATTCAGTGCAATCTCCTTTGCTTTGGTAGCACCAATGTCACCAGTGGATTGGGCAGGTGTGTTGACATAGCCCTCAATATCGTAGTCATAGCTTAAAATTGTGCCAGTTGCCATATCAATTTCATAGTCGTATTCCTTATTTCCACTATAAAATTCTACATCATATACCCTACGACCGTCATCATAATCCAGCTTTGCATTCAGAAATACAGCGTTGGAAGATGCAACTCCTGCGTGATTCAGTGCAATCTCCTTTGCTTTGGTAGCACCAATGTCACCAGTGGATTGGGTTGGGGTACCTGGGGTACTGGGTGTAACTGGAGTATTGATATATCCCTCAATATCATAGTCATAGCTCAAGATTGTGCCAGTTGCCACATCAATTTCATAGTCATACTCTTTGTTTCCGCTATAAAATTCGATATCATAGACCTGCCTGCCGTTTTCCCAATCCAATATGCTTTTGAAGAAAGTAGCCTGAGATGCCGTAAGACCAGCATGATTCAATGCAATTTCCTTAGCCTTATCCATGCTAATACTTTGTGTGGTAGTGGTGGTAGTGTTTATAGTGGGAGAAGCGGTATTTCCTGAAGTGGATGGAGTAGTGGTAGTCAGAGCAACGGTATTTGTGCTGCCATCCCATGACACATTCACACCCAGTGCCTGGCTAATACTGGCTAGGGGAAGATAAGTTGTACCATCAATGGTGAAGGGTTCCACAGCATTGCCATTGCTGTCTTTCAAATTCAGGGTTTGCCCATTCAATGTGACCTTCATGTTATTGTAGTTCAGGTAAGCCATTTTTTGTCCTACTTGTGCCAGGGATGGAACAGCCAGAATACCCACCAGAGTAGTCAGTACCATGCAACCTACCAGTTTATTCTTAAAATTCTTTTTCATGTTTTATTCCTCCTTAGATGTTTTTAGTCATTGTTTATTGCTTTCATATGGGAAATGCAGCAGAAATGCTTTTTATTGCATGAGATTAAAAAATTTTTTAAAATGGCGGGAAAACAGGAAATGACATGGAATGCTGGACTTTTTCACTAAAAAGAGGTATACTACATCGAAACAGAAAATAAGGGTTGAATGTGATGTATCTTTTTTTGTGGATTTTCTTTATCTATTCTTTCCTGGGGTGGTGTACCGAAGTCAGCTATGCTGCCTTAGTGACAGGAAAATTTGTCAACCGTGGTTTTCTCAATGGTCCTGTTTGCCCAGTTTATGGATTTGGGGTTGTCATTGTGTTATCCATATTAGTGCCATTGAAAGGAAACTTGTTGGTGCTTTTCATTGGTAGTGTGATTTTGACCTCCCTCTTGGAGTGGTTGACTGGATTTTTGCTGGAGAAAATCTTTCACCAGCGGTGGTGGGACTATTCAGACCAGCCATTCAATCTGGGGGGCTATATCTGCCTCCGGTTTTCCATTGCTTGGGGATTTGCGTGCCTTATTGTGGTGGATGCCATCCACCCCACAGTGTTCTGGTTGATTTCTTCCATCCCACATGGGATAGGGGTTGTGATTCTGTGGGTATTGGCTGTCACTATGGCGGTAGACCTGATTGCAACGGTACGTACCATTACCAACATGAACCGGCAGTTGCAGGAGATTGATGAACTCGCCAGGAAAATCAAGGGCATGTCCAATGAGTTTGGCGAGCAGTTGGCAGATAAGGTACTGGATGCAGCAGAGAAGGGAACCGAGCTGCGCAGTGGATTGACGGAAGAACTAGAAGATCTGCGGGATACCATCGAGAAAATCAGAGAGAAGCTCTCCCAACGTCAGGCGCAGAGACAAAATGAGTTAGATGAGCTGAAGGAGCGGCTTAATGAGGTGATGAATCGGAAGATTATGGGACAGCGGCGTATTTTGAAAGCATATCCTAAACTGGACTCTCTGCCCCACCGTCAGGCTCTGCGACGTGTTCGGAGATGGCTGAATCGTTCCTGAGGAAAGGAAGAACAAATACATGGAAGAACTGCTGGAGTTAAAGCAGCGTATGGAGCAGGAACGCCCTGCACAGTGGCGTGAGCTGCCCGATATTTCCCTCTATATGGATCAGGTAATCGCATATATGTCACGACAACTGATTCACTATAAGGATGGGGAAAAGTTGACCCCAGCTATGGTCAACAATTATATCAAAGAAAATCTACTGCCCAGAGCAGAGGGAAAGCGGTACAGTCCCGTCCATTTGGGATACCTCACAGCGGTTTGTACACTGAAAAAAACCATGTCAGTGCGGGATATGGGGATTTTGTTTGCTGCCGGAGAGCGGAGAAATAAGACTTCAGAGGAACTGTATCAGTATTTCTGTAATGCACTGGACAGAGCATTGCAGGAGACGGCAAAAACACTGGATGACACAGCACAACCGGAAGATTTGCCACGTATGGCTCTGGATTTTGCCTTGAGAAGTTATGCCAATCAGTTGGCATGTGAAAGAATATTGGATATTTTACAGCAGACACAAGAGAAGAAAGAAACATAGATAAAAGAACACAGGAGGACACATCAATGGCTGATTATGTTCTATTTACCGATTCTTCCATCGATTTAAGCACAGATATGGTGCGTGATGCAGGGATTCAGGTGGTGCCACTCAGTTTTACCATTCAGGGAGAGACTTACCACAACTACCCAGACAACCGTGATATGGAACCAGACCTTTTTTATGATAAGTTGCGGGCAGGGGAAATTGCCACCACATCTTCTGTCAATGTAGGGGATTATGTAGAGGCAATGGAACCAGTTTTACAGGAGGGAAAAGACATTTTGGTACTTGCATTTTCATCTGGTTTGTCTGCCACCTGTTCTTCTGCTGTGGTAGCATCAGAGGAACTGAGAGGAAATTACCCTGAGCGCAAGATTTTTGTGGTGGATAGCCTGTGTGCCTCTATGGGACAGGGACTTTTGGTGTGGTTGGCTGCGCAGCAGAAAAAACAGGGCAAAACCATTGAGCAGATAAGAGACTGGGCAGAGGAGCATAAATTGCAAGTATGTCACTATTTTACGGTGAATGATCTGCACTACTTAAAGCGAGGTGGTCGCATTTCTGCCACCAGTGCTGTGGTAGGTTCTATGCTGCAAATTAAGCCTGTGCTGTATGTAGACAACGAAGGAAAACTGGTAAATATTGCAAAAGCCAGAGGGCGTCATGCGTCTTTGAAAATGCTGGTGGATAAGATGGAGCAGACCATAACGGATGAGGGGAAAGACACCGTATTCATCAGTCATGGCGATTGTTTGGAGGATGCAAGAGCACTTGCTTCTGTGATTAAAGAGCGAATTGGAACGCAGACCATTCATATTAACAATGTTGGACCAGTGATTGGTGCTCACACGGGTCCTGGTGTTGTTGCCCTTTTCTATATGGGCACAGAACGCCGCCCCTGATGAAAAGAGGAGGATACAACATGGATGAAATCAAGTGGCTGGAAATTGCCATCAATCTTCCACCGGAAAAAATGGATGAGGTGTCAGCAAAGCTGATTGCCGCTGGAATGACAGGTCTTGTCATTGAGGAGGAGGGGGAGTTTCAGCAGTTTTTGGAGCAGAACCGACAGTACTGGGACTATGTAGATGAGGAACTGCTGGAACAGATGAGGGGTATCTCCCGCATTAAATTTTATGTCACAGATGATGAAGATGGACACAAACAACTTGCCCAATATATGGAAGGGATTGATTGTGAATATACAGCCGTATCGTTGACAGACAACGATTGGGCATACAGTTGGCAAAAATACTATAAGCCTATGACCATCGGTAAACGGCTCTATGTTGTACCAGAGTGGGAGCGGGAGAAGCCAGTGCCTGAGGGACGTGTTCCATTCTACCTGAATCCCGGTCTCACCTTTGGAACGGGTTCCCATGCCTCCACCCAGTTGTGTCTGGAAGGAGTAGAGGAACACACAAAAGAGGGAGATTTGGTTTTGGATTTGGGCTGTGGCAGTGGTATTTTGTCCATTGCTGCCTTGGTACTGGGAGCAAAAGAGGCAATTGCAGTGGACATTGACCCCAAAGCTGTGGATGTTGCCTATGAAAATGCTGCTCTGAATGGCATTGGAAAAGACCGCTATACCGTCAGAGCGGGAAATGTGATTACAGATCGAGGGCTTGCCAATGAACTTGCTCAAAATCGCTATCCTCTGGTACTGGCAAATATCGTGGCAGATGTGATTATTCCACTTTCCCAGCAAGTACCCAAGCTGTTGGCAGAGAGTGGCATTTTCCTGTGCTCTGGCATTATTGACAGCCGTGCCCATGAAGTGGAGGAAGCACTGGAGCGAAACGGTTTGAAGGTGACAAAAAAACGAGAAAAAAATGGATGGGTTGCCTTAGAGGCTGTTCTGGCAGACTGATAAGAGGAGGAACGACCTGTTTTGAAGGATTGTGCCGTAGTACTGCGACCGGAGATACAGAGGGGTCAGCGCATCATTGCAGTCAGTGATATTCATGGAAATCTGCCCTTTTTTCAGGGATTGATGGAGAAAATTGGACTGCAAACAGAAGATGTGTTGATTTTAGTGGGGGATATCTTAGAAAAGGGGAGAGACAGCCTTGCTCTTTTACGCCACCTGATGGAACTGTCTACTGTCCACACCATTTACCCAATCTGTGGAAACTGTGATGGGTTGGTGTTGCGTTTTTTTGAAAGTGATGCACTGGATGAGAAGTTTTTTGCACATTACCTCCCCAAACATCCTGAAAGCACCATTCGCCAGATGGCAGATGAGATGTCCTATCCAGATTGGAGAGACTTTCCTGGGTTGCGTGAGGCGCTGCGGCAGCAGTTTCCTGATATTTGGGCATGGCTGAAGTCCATGCCCACCATTGTGGAGACAGAACACTGTGTTTTTGTGCATGGTGGTGTGCCATCTCTGTCCAATATGGAGCAGTTGGATCGCTGGCATTGCATGAAAAATGATAATTTCCGAAGTCAAGGGCATACCTTTGAAAAGTATGTGGTGGTAGGACACTGGCCAGTGACGTTGTACCATTCAGACATTCAATCCTCTGCCCCGATTTTTGACTGGAAGGAAAAAATTATTTCCATTGACGGGGGCTGTGTATTAAAAGCAGATGGACAGCTCAATGCACTCATGTTCAACTGTGGGGATGTAGGCTCCTTTTCGTGGGTATCCTATGATGGGTTGCCAGTCTATCGGGCATTGGATACACAAATGGATTCCCCTTTTCCCTTGAATATTCGCTGGGGACGGTCAGAATTGGAACTGTTGCAGTCAGGGGAGGAGCTGTCCCTGTGTCGACACAAAGAGACAGGTAGAACCATTTCCATTTTGAATGCCTATCTCAGAAATTCAGATGGAAAACTATGGTGTGAAGACTCCACAGATTATCTGCTCCCAGTGCAGGTGGGGGACAAGCTCTCTCTGGTGGCGCAGACCAAACAGGGTTATTTGATGAAAAAAGACGGGGTGACAGGCTGGTATCATGGTCGAATTGCCCCTGATCAATGAGGAACTAGATATATGTTGGAATTTAAACCTTTACAGTTGGAAGATCTCCCAAAACTGAGAGATTTTTTTAGATGTAGTGGCAGTCGCATCTGTGATACCACACCTGGAACCGTTTTTATGTGGAGAGATATGTATCGTACAGAATATGCAGTTTATGACGGTTCTCTCTACTTTAAAGTAGACTACCCTGAACTGGGTGCTACCTTTACACTGCCTCTTGGTGGTGGTCGGACAGAACACTATAAACAGATTGCAGACTACTGTTGCAGACGCAATATGCCAATTTCTTTTTACCCTGTCCCAAAGGATGAGCTGGACCGTCTGCAAACCTTTTTCCCAAACAGTGCCGCAATCCCAACCCGAGATACTTTTGATTATCTCTATCGAGCAGAGGATTTGAAGTTCTTTCGGGGTAAAAAACTCAGTGGACAGAGAAACCATGTGAATAAATTTTTGAAGACTTATGGGAATTGGAGTTTTCGAACCATTTCCAAAGAGGATATTGGACAGGTAGAGGCATTTCTGGACCGATATGCCGCTGGACGGGAAAAGGCGGCTGCCAGCTTTCATGAGGATTTGGCAAAAACCCGTGAGGTGCTGCACAACTATGATACCTATGACATGTTGGGTGGTATGTTGCTGGTAGACGGGCAGATTGTAGGCTTTTCTTTGGGGGAAGTGGTAGGAGATACCCTGTTTACCCATATTGAAAAGGCAGACAGAGACTATCAGGGCTGTTATCAAATGCTGGTTGCCCAGTATGCCCAACAGTTTGCCGGAGAAGGGGTACACTTTATCAACCGTGAGGACGATGCAGGAGATTTGGGACTGCGTACCAGTAAATTGTCCTATCACCCTGTCACCCTATTGGAAAAGTATACTGTCACAGTAGACGAGCCATGTAAGTTCTGTTGTGAACCATAAAAATCACTATAAAAAATCCCAGACAGAAGTGAGAAACTTCTCACTTCTGTCTGGGATTTTTAAGTATTTGTGTCCAGCGTTTCTGGCTCTGATTGGGAAAATGAAGCAATTAAGGCGCATTTTTCTGAGCGGCTCAACTGTTTGATTGCCCATTCCCGCCGCAGTGCATGGGAGCGGTCACAACATGTTTCCCAGTAGACCAGTTGGACGGGAAGCCGACTGCGTGTATATTTGGCACCCTTCCCAGCGTTATGGACTGCCAGCCGTCTTTGCAGATGGTTGGTAGAGCCTGTGTAGAGTGTATGGTCAGAACAGAGCAAAATATAGACATAATACATCAGCCTATTCCCCCTTTGTGTGAACTACTATGTTTTCTTGCCCATAGATGGATACTATGGTATAATAAAAGCTATATTGTACAAAGAATTAGGATAACACATGTTTTGAATGATTGTAAAGGGAGGAAACGATGAAAGCAGTCAAGCGGGCATTGGTTGGATGCCTGATTTGTGCTATGTGCCTTTGGGGAGCTGTTTCTTTAACCGCTACAGCCACAGGGACTTTGTATTTTACTTCCATCAATGACAACCTTCTGGATTTGACATCCAACACCATGCCTGCATGGATTGGTGGGTCGCTGTATGTGCCCTATACTGTGTTTGATCGGAATAACTCCGCAGGTGTCTATTTGGGGATTAGTGCCACCTACAACCAGAGTACAGGAATTCTGGTGTTCTATGGCACCATTGAACAGGCACTGGTGTTTGATCTAAATCAGAATTTGATTTACAACGGTGTAACAGGGGAATCTTTTTCCGGAAGTGGGGTCTTGAGAAATGGCGTTCCCTATGTGCCTGTGGGATTGGTGTGTAGATTTTTTGGTTTGACTTATTCCTATATTGGGATGGAACAGGGCTACCTAGTTCGTATTAAAAATGATGCGGTTGTGCTCAGTGATGCCAAGTTTATTGATGCAGCTACAGACCTGATGAACCGCCGGGTGCGGGAGTATAACCAAGCAAATCAAAGCACAACCAATCAAACCACAAAGCCACCCACCAGCCAGACAGAGGAGCCAGAGGAGCAGCCAGAAACAGTTTCTGAAAAAGAGGCATATTTGGGGGTTTTATGTGGGCAGGGGGAGTCTTTGACAAACATATTGGATGTTCTATCACAACAGCAAGTCTATGGTATCTTTTTTATACCAGCACAGGGACTAGAACAGCCAGAACTGATTTTTCGTATACTGGGCAGTGGGCACACCATTGGACTGTATGCAGATGGAAGTACCGCAAAAGAGAGCTTACAGCAGTTGCGGAAGGCAGCCGACTGGCTGGCACAACAGGCATATAGTCAAACTGTGATGGTATCCGTTCCCAAAGGACAGGAACAGGCGGTGGAGGCAGAGGGCTACCTCTGCTGGTCTCAGGAGGCAGCCATTACAGAGGAAATTGCATCCAATTCCTCAGTCAGTCGCATTTTGAATACACTGTCAGGCAAGGGAAATACAGTCTATTTTTCCATTCAGCCCAGCCAACAGGTGGCAACTTTATTACCAAATCTTTTGATACAGATGAAAACGCAACACTATACCTTTCATTTACCATTGGAGACGAATTTATGAGAACGGTAAATTTTCTGAAACAGGAAAGACAAGAGAAGCAGTTAGAATCCATCGCCTGGAGAACACGGCATCTCTATGCCAGATTACAGGATTTTGGCGAAGGGGGACCTGTGGTGACAGACTGGAGTCAAGAGCGAGGAAAAATCTCCATTTCTGTTCCCAACCATTCTGCCATTCAAATACAAAAGGCTTTGGAGCAGTATGGAGTTATTTGCCAAGTGGAACAGGAGAAACTGGTCTTTTATCTCTCAGAGCAAATTGCGTTTGAGGACTTAGATTTTGTGTGGGGTGTACTCTTTCAGATTTTGTCATAAACTTTGTAATAAATTTGTTTCTTGCTATTTTGTGTAAACATGGTATTCTGAAACAAGGAGGCAGCAGAGATGGACTATGACAGTCTGCTCAATATGGGCAGTGAATTAGGCTATCAACTGATGTACAGTGGCGCAGAAATCTATCGAGTAGAGGAGTCTGTCTTGCGGTTACTGACTGCATATGGACTACAGCCACAGGTGTTTGCCATTCCAAATTGTCTGATTGTCAGTGTAAATACACCCAATGGACACCCCATTACCAGAATGAGAAGAATTCCAGCTCATGGGACAGATATTGAGTTGTTAGAACGATGTAATGGGCTGTGTCGTAAACTATGCCGTGAGGTACTGCCAGTTTCTGAGGCAAAAGAACTGATTGACCAGCTGGGCAAAAAAAAGCAGACCTACCCCACCCATATTTTGCTGCGGGGTTATATGGCAGCAGCTATGTTTTTTGCCGCTTTTTTTGGCGGTGGGTTACAGGATGCGGTGAGTGCTGGGATTTGTGGGCTGGCAGTGGGTGGCTGGATTTTGTATATTGGCGCAAAATTGGGGTTTAACGGGTTCTTTCAAACCTTGATTGGAGCAGTGATTGCCACACAGATGGGGCTTTGGATGGTGCATCTTGGCTTTGGAAGCAACTTGGAGGCAATCAGCATTGGGACATTGATGCTGTTGGTACCGGGAATGGCTTTGACCACTGCAATGCGTGAAATTATGGCAGGGGATATTATCTCAGGTATGAGTCGTACAGCAGATGCCATTTTAACTGCAACAGCCATTTCCTTGGGTGTGGTGGTGGCACTTGCCATTGGAGGTTGAACGATGCAGCAGATTTTATCTTTTCTACCTGCCTGTCTGTGGGGCTTTTTTGCCTGTTTGGCATTTGGTCTGGTGTTCAATATTCATGGTTGGGGTATTGTAATCTGTGGATTTGGAGGAGCACTGGGTTGGTTTGTCTATCAGGCGGTACAGCATATGGCACACAATGACATTATAGCCGCCTTTTTGTCTGCTGTGGTGATTGCGGTTTATTCAGAGCTGATGGCACGGATTCGCCGCTGTCCTGTCACTGGGTATTTACAAATTGCTTTGCTTCCACTGGTTCCAGGGGCTGGGATCTATTATGCCATGCGGTATTGTGTAGCGGGAGAAAATGAACTGTTTTTGTCCACGCTCCTCCATACCTTTGGATTTGCAGCATCCCTTGCAGTGGGTGCTATGCTGGCATCAACGATTATGCGTTCCCTGCTGCCACGATTTTACCATAGACATTAGAATGATAACAGAAAGATAGAGCATGGAGGATTCCAAACCATGAAGAAATGGAGTTTATATCCTTGGAGTATTGGAATATTGACGGGATGTATGTTGTTGACTGGTTGTGTGCGACTACAGGGAGAGACAACGGGGAGCAGTGCATCTACTACACAGTCGTCTATCAGTGAGGTAGAGCCTCCTTCTTCTGCTTCAGATACAAATACAGAGACAGAGGTAAAAACACCAGAGACGGAAGCAGAGACCATGGAACATACACCAGAGGCAGCCCAAAGCACAACGCAGCCAGCAACACAGGTAGAGCCTGTTGCCACACAGGGTACGGCTTCACCAAAAGAGACGGAGCCTGTACAAACAGAGGGGCAGCAAGAGGCAGCAGAGCAAAGCTATGATTTTTCCAAGCCTGTGCCAGAAAGTGAAGCAGTAGACAATACCTACTTTGAGGATGCTGCTTTCATTGGTGACTCCCGTACAGATGGCTTTTATATTTACAGTGGTGTGGGACATGGAGACAACTTAACTTCCAATGGGCTTTCTATTTTTAAACTTCAGGAGAAAAAAGCAATTACCATTGATGGAACCAAATATACCCTGCTGGAGGCTTTGGCGCTGAAAGAGTATGGAAAAGTCTATCTCTCATTGGGGGTCAATGAACTGGGCTACTACAATGACAAAGGGTTTTATGAGGCCTATTGTCAGGCGATTGATAAGATTAGAGAAAGTCAGCCCAATGCGGTCATTTACATACAGGGCTTAATTCCCATCAATGAGACAGTGATTGCAGCGAAAGGAGGGGCGAGTTATTTAACCAATGAACACTTGCTGGTGTATAACGACATTATGAAGCAGGTGGCAGAGGAGAAACAGGTGGCGTTTTTAGATCTCAACCCTGAATTTACAGGAGTAGATGGACAGCTCCCTGAGGATGCCAGTACAGATGGGGTACATTTGAAAAAGGCATACTGTAAGGCGTGGCTGGAGTATTTGAAAACACACACAGTCAGTTATGAAACCATGTATGGTACAACGGAGGAAGGAAATGAAACATATTAAGATTAGTATGTTGGGGCTAGTTGCCTGTATGATGTTGTTCTGCGGATGTGGGCAGCAGAAAGAGACACAAGTGGATTATGCTGGAGCAATTCAGACCATTATGGAAAGTACAGCCATTACAGATTCTTTGGATGAATTGGACACAGACACAGCATGGGCATTGTATGGATTTGCCGATGCAGGATTGGATCGGGAGCAGTTGACAAATAGTGTGATTTACCGTTCCGCCGGTGGTTCCTGTGAGGAGCTGGCATATTTGGAATTTGACAGTGCTGAGGCAGCTAAAACCGCTCAGGAAGCCTTAAAGACCTACTTACAGAATCAGATTGAGGAAAATCAGGATTATCGCCCTCAGGAGATCCCAAAATTGGAGGGAGCAGTGCTACAGCAATCTGATGCTCAGGTATTTTTGGCTGTTACCGCTGATTCAGAGCAGGTAGAGGCAGCACTACAAGCAAAGTAAGAGTTGTACATAATAAAGACTGGGGGTTTCTTTGTGATAAGAAACCCCCAGTTTTGTCATCTATGGTTTTTTGTTTGTTACAATGCAACAAGGTCGCAGCCATTTGACTGCGACCGTTCCCATTTGGTGGAGATAAGCGGGATCGAACCGCTGACCTCTTGAATGCCATTCAAGCGCTCTCCCAGCTGAGCTATACCCCCATACGCTGTCCTATATCGCAAGGACAGGTAATATTCTAGCAGAATAACAGAGATTTGTCAAGTATAAATTTTGTCTCACATAGAAAAATGGAAAACAAATCAGTTCCCTTAGTACTGAATTTCAAATGGTCGCCCATTGAAGTCAGTGGACAGGAGAGCCTCATAGTCCCGAATGCCAACCACATAATCGGGTTGATAGGTCTGAATATAGTCTGCCAGGGTCATATCCTTATAGTGGCGCAAATCAATGGTGCGCATTTCATCAAAGCTGTAGTACATGAGACATTCTACCGGGTTGGTAAAACTGTCTCCATAGATGAGCAGAGTAGGCAGAGTATCACGGTTTGTATCAATGACAGTCTCTCCCATATCTCCACCCATATAGAGGCTGTAAGCAACTTCCTCTGTGTCAGAGTGTGGAAGGGTATAGACAAGGGAGGGGGATGGCATTCCATTGTCAGTACGGGTGAATGGGATGGGAGATGTGGGTAAACCAATGGTGAGGTGCTCCTCAATACCACCCAATCCAAATACTTTACGGGCACGGGAACCCAGATAGGGGTTGGGCAATTCCTGAATGGACAATGTATCTCCAGCAAGCCTTGGCAGAGAGACCCCTGTGTCCTGTTCTATGGTGTCCAGGATGGTTTCATAGGTGAGATAAGCACCACCGAATTGATAGTGATAGTCAGTGGTAGAATATAATTCGGGTGGATTTCCGATTTGTTCCAAATAGCTGCCCATCTCAATGAGGTTGACCCCATAGGATTGCATAGCAGAGATAAAAGCGGGAATTTCTATGTCTGTATAGGCAGAACGGTTGTTGAGGAAAGAGGGGTGCTCCTGCTCAAAATAGGTATACTGCCCAGGAACGGATACATAGTAGAAGTGTCCCCCATAGCCCTCAACCAAGTCTCGCAGTTGTGCCAGTTGGCTTGCCATATAGTCAGCCTGTTGTTCAATCCATGTCTGATTTGGAATTTCATAGGGGTTAAATCCCAACAACATCTCTTTTGTGTGTATCACCTGATTGACCACAGGGCGGTGCAGAAGGGTCAAGTCGATCAGTGTGTTGACATGGAGCAGTGTATTGCGACCAGCTGCATGGTCCTGTAAAAATGGCTCTACACTGTTTGTATAGCTGCCATCCACCAGAGAAGAAAGGGTGGGTCGCTGCAACTGTGCCAAAGAGCGGTTTTCATAGTAAGACCATGTATCCTTTGGTTTGAACACAGTAATGGCAAGGGCAGCCACCAAAAAACCAAAAAACCCCAATAAAAACAAAATATCTGCCAGCTTTTTCTTATCCATCATCATACCTCTTAAAATTGAAAGTAAATAAAGGGATTGAAGGAACCTGTCACTAATTCAGAATAGGACAGCATCAACAGCAGAAGGGCGGCAATCCGTGAGGTATAATATAACACAAGCTGCCCTGTTTTGTTGTTTTGCCAGAGAGAGGACTGTACCCACTGTTTGATGGGGAGACATGCCACAAAAGCCAGAATCCACTCAGGAAGGAATTGGAGGATATAATAGATACTCTGCCCAGACTGGGCTGTGGCAGAAGTGATGCCCAACATAGCCCCAAGATAGCTGTGAGCGTGGGACAGGTCTACTGCTCGGAACAACACCCAACTGATGACCACTGCCAACATGGTGTAGCCATGCTGGAGCAGGGCAGGGGCAGCGGATAACCACTTCCCCCATACAAATTTTTCACCCATCAGCAGAAGGAAAAACCACATACCCCACAGGATAAAGGTCCAGTTGGCACCATGCCATAGACCGGTGAGAAACCATACCACAAAAATATTCCGCATCCGCTTCCAGCCTGCGCAGCGGTTGCCCCCTAAGGGGATATACACATAATCACGGAACCATGTGGAAAGGGAGATATGCCAGCGCCGCCAGAATTCAGTCACGGAGCGGGACACATAGGGGTAATTGAAGTTTTCCAGGAAACGGAACCCAAACATATGACCAAGCCCAATGGCCATATCAGAGTAGGCAGAAAAGTCAAAATAAATCTGGAATGTATAAGCCAATGCACCAATCCAAGCAAGGGAAGGGGGAAGGGTAGAGGCAGTTTGCCCGAAAATTTCATCTGCAATTTGCCCCATACTGTTGGCAAGTATCATTTTTTTAGCAAGCCCAAAACAGAATCGACAGGCTCCTGGCACAAATTCTTCTAATGTCTCATGACGGTGGGAGATTTCCTCCATCACAGTGGTATAGCGGACAATGGGACCAGCAACCAGTTGGGGAAATAGTGCCACATAGAGGGCAACATACAGGGGATTTTTCTGAACTGGGGCGTCTCCACGATAGACGTCAATCACATAGCTTAGACCCTGAAAGGTGAAAAAGGAAATGCCAATGGGTAAGGTGATGTGGGGAATGGGGACAAGAAACCCCAGGTCATTGACAATCTCAGCTACAAAACCGGCATATTTGAACCAGCCCAGCAGACCAAGCCCAGCCACAGCAGCAAACCACAGTCCCAAACGGGACAGCAATTTTGATTGGTGCTGACTTGCCAGCAATCCACCAACATAGTTAATGAAAATAGATAGAACCATAAGAAGGACCAATTTTCCAGCCCCCCAATAATAAAAAAAGAGGCTGAAAGAGAGAAGAATCAAGTTCCGCAGCCCTCGAAATTGGGCAGGAATGATGTAGTAAATAGCCAATAAACTGGGCAGAAAGCATAATAGAAAAATAAGACTGCTAAAGACCATTTGCAAAACCCTTCCTTATACACACAGAATCACAGGTAGTGTACTCCAAAATGCGGAAAACGTCAATGAAAATCAAAAAACTACTTGACAGAAAGAAAAAGGGTTGATATAATTTTGTAGCCGCTTTGAGTAGGTGTAAAAATGAGCTGCTTCCATGCTCTACCTGCAAGAGCGAGCCCGTAATAAAGGAGTTGAAACTACATGCATGCAATTATTGTAACTGGTGGCAAGCAGTATAAGGTGGCAGAGGGCGATACTCTGTTCATTGAAAAGCTGGAGGCTGAGGCTGGTCAGGAGGTCAAGTTTGACGTTCTGGCGATTCTGGACGGTGAGAAGGCTACCTTTGGTGCTCCCATTGTGGAGGGTGCCAGCGTGAGCGCAACTGTCGTGAAGAACGGCAAGGGTAAGAAGGTTCGCATCTTCAAGTATACCCCCAAGAAGGGCTACCGCAAGCGTCAGGGTCATCGTCAGCCCTACACTAAGGTTCAGATTGGCGCCATTCAGGCCTAATGTATGACCACTGTAACCTTTTCTACAGAGGGTAGCCGCATCACTGGGTTCACTGCTCAGGGTCACAGTGGCTATGCTTCTGAGGGTGAGGATATTGTCTGTGCCGCTGTTACCAGTGTAGTTCGCATGACAGAGTGCGCCATCAATGATGTACTCGGTCTGGAAGCATCGGTGAAGGTGCGGCAAAGTGATGCATCCATTACCCTGAAACTCCCCAGCAGTTTGGATGAAGATAACGAGAGTACCTGTCAGACACTCTTGACAGCGATGATGGTATATCTGGTTCAGCTGACTGAGGAATATCCTGATTATATTACCGTTTTGGAGGTGTAACATTATGCTGAATATCGGTTTGCAGTTTTTCGCTCACAAGAAGGGCGTAGGCTCCACCCGTAACGGTCGTGACTCTGAGGCTAAGCGTCTCGGTGTGAAGCGTGCCGACGGTCAGTTCGTTCTGGCTGGCAACATTCTGGTTCGTCAGCGCGGCACTCACATTCACCCCGGTGTGAACGTGGGCAAGGGCAGCGACGACACCCTGTTTGCTCTGAAGTCAGGCAAGGTGAAGTTTGAGCGTCTGGGCAAGGACCGTAAGCAGGTCTCCATTGTTGAGATTGCTCAGTAATGAAGCGAATCAAGCCGCAAACGGATGGACGTTTGCGGCTTTCTTATTCAAATTTAGAAAAGGAGGTGCCCGTTTTATGGCAGCACCCTTTGTAGATACTGCGAAAATTACCGTCCGTTCTGGCAATGGCGGCAATGGCGTGGTCTCCTTCCACCGTGAAAAATATGTGGCAGCCGGCGGTCCAGATGGTGGTGATGGAGGACGGGGTGGAAATGTGGTTGTGATGATTGATGACCACATGTCCACATTGATGGATTTTCGCTACAAAAGAAAGTATGTGGCAGAAAACGGCATGGATGGCAGCGGAAAGCGTTGCACCGGTAAAAATGGTGCAGATTTGGTGCTGAAAGTACCCCGTGGTACTGTCATTCGTGATGCAGCTACCAAAGAAATTATCTGCGATATGTCAGATGAGAAGCCATTTATTCTCTGTAAAGGCGGTCGTGGAGGCTGGGGCAACCAGCATTTTGCAACCCCAACCCGACAGGTTCCCCGTTTTGCAAAGGCTGGATTTCCAGGGGAGAGCCGTGAGGTGGTGCTGGAATTAAAGTTGCTGGCAGATGTGGGGCTTGTGGGCTTCCCCAATGTGGGCAAGTCTACACTGCTCAGTGTGGTCAGCCGTGCCCAACCCAAAATTGCAAACTACCACTTTACTACCTTGTTCCCCAATTTGGGTGTGGTGTATGTGGAGGAGGGTGTCTCCTTTGTCATGGCAGACATCCCCGGTATTATCGAGGGAGCAGCAGATGGGGCAGGTCTGGGACATGACTTCCTGCGGCATATTGACCGCTGCCGCCTGCTTATCCATGTGGTAGATGTGTCTGGCAGTGAGGGTCGTGACCCTGTGGAAGATTTTGAGGCAATCAATGCAGAATTGCAGCAGTATTCCCCAGAACTTGCCAAGCGCAAGATGATTGTAGCGGCAAACAAGGTGGATATCATGGAAGATCACACCCTGTTAGACAAGTTGAGAAGCCATGTAGAGTCAAAAGGGCTTGAACTGTTTGAGATTTCTGCCGCAGCCCATCAGGGTACCAGAGAACTGGTGAAAAAGGCGGCTCAGGAATTACAGCAGCTTCCCCCTGTGGTGGTGTATGAACCCACCTATGTGGAGCGTCCCCCAGAGGTTGACACCACTGGTGAGGTATCCATTGAAAAATTTGATGATACTTGGGTGGTGGAAGCCCCATGGTTGCAGCGGTTGATGGCAAATGTCAACTTCAGTGACTATGAGTCCCGTAACTGGTTTGACCGCAATTTGCGGCAGTCTGGGTTATTTGATAAACTGGAAGCTATGGGTATTCAGGATGGAGATATTGTCTCCATGTATGATTTGGAGTTTGAATATCAGCACTAAGAAGAAACAGGTCAGCAGTCCAACTTGGAACTGCTGACCTGTTTTTATTTTTGAATTTTCTTGTAATTGACATCAAAATAGCGACCTGCACAGATGTCATCAGTCATACCTTCATAGGGGGCTTCACAAATAACATCTTCATTGTTAATACCAGCATTGCCTATATAAGTAATGGTTGCAAATTCAGGTACCACATATTTGGGATATGTTTCATATTTCTGACGGGATTCTTCCATCAGAGGAATGTGGTCATTCTGGAAACAGACTGTAATTTCAGGGTGTTCATGTACCCACTTGGGGAAGAAAATCACGCCATGTAGTTTACCCTCATTGGGTATGAAGTCCAATGCTACATCGGTGCCAGTTGGTTCTGTCCATGTGATTTTAAACACACCATCTGTCAGTTTGACCAGATTTACCTTCTGATCCTTGACCCAGCGACCTGCCACCATACCACCATGAATACGATAGTCCACAGTATCTTCGTTCTTGGCGTACCACTCATATTCCCAGCCGTTGTCATAGGTATAGATAAAATGGGTTCCAATAAAATCACTTAGTTCATGAAATACTTTTTGCTCATTCATAGATGGAATGCCTCCTTGTTATTCATAGTTATAGGATAATATATAAAATAATACATGTTAATTATTACATATACAATATTATGATACAAAAAAGTTATGGAAGGCTAATGAGAAATAAAACAGCCTGGAGAAAATCGGTGCGTTCCTCTTGACATATATAGTCTGTCTATATATAATTCAATATATAGATAAACTATATATAGGAGGTATCTATGGAACTGGATAAAGGATTGGTCAGTGGCAGCATGGCACTGCTTGTGATGAAATTATTGGAAGATGGGGACATGTATGGCTATCAAATGGTAGAGGAACTCAAAAAAAGGTCAGATGATACCTTTCATTTAAAAGCAGGTTCTCTCTACCCATTACTGCATGGACTGGAAGGAAAAGGATATGTTTCCGCTTATGAGAAGGAGGCTACCGCAGGCAAACCCAGACGGTACTACCATCTCACCAAACAGGGACACAGTGTATTACAAGAAAAAGAAGAATCATGGAATTTATATGCCTGTGCAGTTCGTAAAGTGTTGAAAGGGGGCGTGTGCTCTTATGGAACATAAAACCATACAAGACTATTTGGAGACTGTGGCACAGCAAATGAGGTGGAAGCGGGCAAGACCAGTGGTGATAGCCGAATTAAAACAACATTTGGAGGATCAGCGGGACACCTTTGCCACTGAGGGCTACGAAAATGCAGAACAACTGGCAGTGGAGGAGATGGGCGACCCAGTGATGGTGGGAACAGAATTGGATTGCATCCACCGTCCAAAGCCTCAATATGGCTTACTTCTGTTTACCATTCTGTTTGCATTGATTGGTGTGTTGCTTCGTGTCTGGCTGACTGCCAGTTGGGAGCCATACAACATGAATATAGACCCACAGAGAACGGTGTTGGCATGGATGATTGGGGTAGGTGCGTTGTTATGTGGTTACTTTCTGGACTATGCCCGTCTTGGATTATATGGAAGAATGGTCTATGTTGTGGCTTTGGTCATCAGTGTAGGTACCCTGATGTGGTCCCCACGGATTATGGGAGCTTCCTACTATACTAGATATATCACTTTGCTGTTTCCCGTTATCTACGCCTTCTGGCTGTACACCTGTCGGAGAAAAGGCTGGATTGGGCTGTTGCTTGCCTTGGCAGGAGGGATTCCGTTGCCTGTGATTTGCCTGCAAGCACCCTATCTGTTTGGATTACTTACATTATTATTGACAGGTTTTGTTCTGTTGGTGGCAGCGGCTTGGAGTGACTGGTTTGGAATTGGCAGACGAAACACCCTGCTTTTTGTGATGTTCTGTACCATTGGTATGGTTGCAATCACCTTTTTGAGTGTGTTTTCCAGTGGGTATGCAAGTGAGAGACTGAACATTCTATTACACCCAGAACTGGAGCCACTAGGCAGAGGCTATCAAGCCTGTATGATACAAGAGGTGCTTGGAGCTTCACAGTGGTTTGGAGAGGGTATGAGAGAAGGTTCCCAATATCCATTTGAATTACAGGTTCCTGGCTGCGACAGCGATGCTTTTTTAACCACCTTAATTTACAAGCTGGGTTGGCTTCCATTTTTGTTGCTTGTTTTGTTGTTTGTGTTGTTGGTGGTTTGGCTGTTGTACCGCTGTATCCATCAAAAAAGCCAGTTGGGAAAATGGGTAGTGCTATCTGTGGTATCCACACTGTCTATGCAGGCTCTTTGCAGTGTTACATGGAATTTGGGGTTCACATTCTATGATTCTTCTTTTCCCCTAATTGTGGGGAATTTGAATATGATCATCAATATGTGGATGATTGGTTTGGCATTGTCTGTGTTTCGGGCAGAAAATATTGCAAGAGATGATTTAAGAAATAAAATACCATCTCTGCCACGGTATCACATTAAAATAGAACTACAAAAATATTGAGAAAAATATAAAAACAGGTTGAAACATCTGAAATGATGTTTCAACCTGTTTTATTGATGCAGTTTCTCAAAAAATCAATGCACACATCAGATATAGTCATGTGTTTTCATGACATAGTTCAATCGAACATAACCGCATCAGCGAAATCTTGATTGGTATTTACGATTCCTAGGTCTACAATAGACACTGGAGCATCACACTTCACGATTTCTGTCCCTGTGAAATCCCATCCACCACCAGCATTAGCTTCGTTTGTGTTTATCATTACTTCCATACCATGATACATGAACCTTAACCATCCTTCTCCAGTTATTACATCTTCTCCTGATAAATACTCATAATCATCAACACCAATCAAGAGGAAGAAATCTTCAAAGGACATGTCATCTTCCATGTCTGGAAAAAGTATGTTTGCTGTTGTGATGACACCAGCACAGTTTAACTGGTTTTCACATTCGTTCATTGCCTTTTCAAAATCACCACTCTGCCCACCAAAAAAGTAGTAAACATATTCTGACCCCGGTTCCCCAAAACATGCAGCGGCACGATCTGGGAATCCATCTAAACTGACAATCAATTCGCCTTCAGGATACTCCTTTTTTAATTCACCAAGGGTTTTGCCAATGTCATTCAGAAAATCAGGTGTGCTTGTATTACTTTGTTCTGGCATTTCCGTCGATGTACTGCCCTCCACAATGTGGGAGGTCTCTGCTGCTTGGTCGCTAGGGGCTATAGATGTACAAGCAGAACATGTGAATGATGCAAGCAAACATAGGGTTGCAATGACTACATTTTGTTTCATATGAATCTCCATTCTGCGATAGGATACTGCTAGTTTCTTTCTAAAGGAAATATTTGTGAGGAATTTCTTGAAGTAAATCTGTAAATAGAATGAAGTATGATTAAATGAATTGTAGCAAAAATCACAACAAAAAGCAAGGATTGAGAATATTGTTCCCAATCCTATCCAATCAGAATATATTTTCAATAGAAATGAAAAATCAGAACCACATCACCATGCAGTTCTGATTTTCGTTGTTTGGTCCGAGTGACTGGATTCGAACCAGCGGCCTCTTGAACCCCATTCAAGCGCGATACCAAACTTCGCCACACCCGGAACTATTCTTTTTTTGAGGAGCCTCAGAACACTAAGGCTCCTCGTTGGAGCGAGTGACGAGGCTCGAACTCGCTACCTCCACCTTGGCAAGGTGGCGCTCTACCAGATGAGCTACACTCGCAACGGACAATGGCTATTATACCAGAGTTTTTGCAAATGTCAACCCTTTTTTGAAAAAGTTCGATTTTATTTTTAGGAAGCAATGCAACTGGGGGAGAGCTCTTTATCCCATTGATAGCCAGAGGCTTCTGCATCCACATCCAAAAATAACAGAGTGGGTTTTTCTGCGGTCAAGTCAATATGGCGGTAGCCCTGAGAGGTTTTGACAATGTTCCATATATGGGGGGTTTCGTTGAACGACCCATCCACAATCAAACAGTCCAACCCGATCTGTTTGCAGAGCAGAGAGAAGGTGAGGGATAGCCCTTGGTCATTTCCTTCCCCCTCAAAAAGGACATCATAGGCAGTAGAGGCATCTTGCGTTTGTGTCTGACAGGTGGATAGGATGATCTCCACAATAGAAGAAATCTGCTTTTCAGGGGTTTTTTCCTGAATAGGGAGGGTCAGCTGAGCCGCTTTTTTATTCAGTGCAGTGTGTCGTTCCTCCAATGTTTGAAAGGAATAGGGGTAAGTGAGCTGTACTTCTACAATGCGGCGCTGCCCTGTTTCTGGATACATAGAGACTGTTGCATCAGGTAGCCCTAAGGCACAGTCTGGATTTGCAAAATAGGCCTGACGTACTAAGGTCTGAATGGAGGCACTGTCTCCCTCAAAATAGCTGATACGCATAGCCACCTCGGAAGAAAAGGTGGAAAGTGTCTCCTGTAATTCACTGCGAATGGCGGAAGTGCCTGTGGCATCCACAACCGCTGCCACCTGTTCTCTGGTGCGTCGGTATGTAATCTGTACATCTGCCTCATAGTTTGCCACAATGGGGGTGAGGCTGTATTTGATAAATTCCACTGCATACGCCCCCAAGGGGTCCTCTTTGACCACCTCTAGACAGGCATCAGAGAGCATAGATTTTGCCTCACTTTCCGTTGTTCGGTCAAAACGGATGATACCAGTCTCTGCCCCTTTGTCTATTAAATAAATCAGTGCGTTGACCAGTTCCTGATAGCTGTCTACCCGTAGAGTATTGGCATCATCCAGCGCAGTAGGCGTGGCGTTGTGGGGTGTGATAGAGGAGTAGCTACGAGAGAGCATAGCGGAACAGCCACTGAGAAGGGAGAGTACCAGCAGTATGGAACCGAATTTACATCCCCAATGCTTCGTCAATGAAAATCACCTCAGCATAATCAATCCCAGAAGGCTTTGCCCAGAGTACTGTCAAACCACGACAGATCCGTTCCGGGCTTTTGCAGTCATAACAGCGGTCGGCATGGGCAGCACATGGGGTGTTTCGTCCCATACTCTGGGTACGTTTTGGGGCAGCTACATTTCTGGCACGGTACAGGGCAGAGTCATAGTCTGGGGTCAATTTATTGCGTCCCACTAGGAAATAGACAGCCTGGTGACCAAAGACGGAGGCAGAAATGCGGTTGCAGTTTCCATCAATGTTCACAAGTTCCCCAGTCTGAGCAATGGCATTCACAGAGGTGAGATAGACTTGGGCAGTGGCAGCCTCTG
>CALWON010000001.1 GCA_944383165.1 uncultured Oscillospiraceae bacterium | reverse complement strand
TAGGACAACCGAGGGGCCGAGGCTCAAAAAAGCCCGGAATATCAAGGAAAATCATCGCTCAGACGATTGAAGTACGGTCTGAAGGCAGCCCGTCGCGCACCTCAGTTCTCCAAGAGATAATGTGCAAATCCCCATCCCTGCCTGTTGCCCAGGCAGGGATTTTTTATCATGACACAATACATATGGTAAATTTTTAGTAGGAACGGAAAACAAAATGCTCTATATTCTCTTTTCTAACCTAGAAAATAATATTTTATCAGCGCAAAAAATGTGGTAAAATACAAAGGATTTACAGTACACAAAAACAATTTGTATGAAATACAGTTATGGCGAAAAAAGGTGGGATTGTGTTGGTGTGGAAAGGCAAGCGTATCACGCCAGCCCAAATTATTCTATTGGGCTTTCTTTGTATTATTCTGTTAGGAACCGTTCTGTTAATGTTACCATTTTCTACGAAAAACTGGGGTGGTGCCCCCTTTCTGGATGCACTCTTTACTGCTACCTCTGCCACCTGTGTCACTGGTTTGGTACTGCATGATACCATGCAATATTGGTCCGAATTTGGGCAGTTGGTAATCTTATTGCTGATTCAAATTGGTGGAATGGGTGTTGTAACTATGGCCATTGCCATCACTCTGTTTGCTGGTCGCAAAATTGGCTTGAAACAGCGATGGGTCATGCAAGAATCCATTTCTGCTCCCCAAGTTGGCGGTATTGTCCGATTGACTAGTTTCATTTTAAAAACAGCACTATTGATTGAGGGAGTTGGTGCCATTTTACTGGCTACCCAATTCTGCCCCGAACTAGGTCTTTTAAAAGGAATTTGGTATGGCATTTTTCACTCTGTTTCTGCCTTTTGTAATGCTGGATTCGATTTAATGGGTGCACATGGGGCGTTCTCCTCCCTGACACCTTACACGGGAAATCTGGTCATCAATTTCACAGTGATGCTTTTGATTATTCTGGGTGGAATTGGGTTTATTACATGGAGTGACATCTGGGAGCACAAGCTAAAGTTCCGTACCTATCGTCTGCAAAGTAAATTGATTTTGACCATGACCGCAGGGCTACTGCTCCTTCCGTTTCTTTTCCTCTTTTTCTATGAATTTTCTCTGCCACAGTGGGAAGGAATGGGATTAAAAGAGCGTATTATTGCTTCTATGTTTCAGGCGGTCACGCCACGCACAGCCGGTTTTAACTCTGTAGACTTGGCAAAATTAAGTGAACCAAGTCAAATGATTGTAAGTATTCTGATGTTGATTGGTGGCTCCCCAGGTTCCACCGCAGGCGGATTTAAAACCACCACATTGGCAGTGTTTATTTTATCCGCAGTGGCAGTTTATCGCAAAAGGGACAGTGTACAGGCATTTGGACGGAGATTGACTCCAGATGTGCTGCGCAGTGCAGTATCTATCTTTTTTCTGTATTTTGTACTGTTTTGTATGGGTGGTCTCTCCATCTGTTGTATAGAACAAATACCTCTGTCTACTGCACTGTTTGAAGCCGCATCCGCCATTGGTACAGTTGGTCTCTCTCTGGGATTGACCCCAGGATTAAGCATTCCCTCCCAGCTTATTTTAATTTTCTTGATGTACTTTGGTCGAGTGGGCGGTTTAACCCTGATTTATGCTGTCATGTCCCGTTCTGGGCATACATTAGCACAGCTTCCACAGGAAAAAGTTACCGTTGGATAGGTCCTGCAAAAATAACAAAACCATGCCGGATTCCCTAAACATCCGGCATGGTTTTATTCACCCCAAAAGGATGGCACTGCTCCACATCTGGGTCAAAAGAAATCCTATTGTTGGCTATATCCAGAAGTGCATCTGTTGCAATAGTTGGAAAATCAAACGGAACTCCCATACAAAAAGGAATCTTTTTATGCTGGAGCAACTGAGCAGTATGGCTCTCTACACTACCATGTTGACAGACAACACCCAGAAGGTTAAGGCAAGACAACACCATTAACTCACTGGGATACAATTCCTCTGCAATTAGGAGTGAGGGGCTTTTCAATGTAGGCACATAGGGACAACCATAGTGCAAAGTATGACATAGTTGATAAGAAATATCTTGAATGTCTGCACCACGGGCTTGCATATATGGGCTGTCTAACTGCTCAAATAGTTGAGAGAAAGCAGCAGCCGTTTTTGCAATTGCATACTCCGCAGTGGTGTGTTCCTGTTCCAGCAAAGCCATCACTTGTGCCTCCAATGTCAGCTCCTGAAGCAGTGTAATATGGGCTTCAAAAATAGAAGCACAGTAAGAACCCAGCTCCCTTTCCGCGGAGCATCTAAGAGAGTTTAAATGGTCGGTTAAGATCTTTTGTGCCTGTACCAGTCTGCTATGCTCTTCTTCATATGTAAGAGAGGTGTATTTGATTGGTGAAACGGATGGGCGATTGAGTATAAAAATGGGGCCATAAATGACCTGTGTTGGTGCCGTTTGTTCTATATCCTGTACCATACACTGACTCCTTTGTCGATTGCTGTTGTCTCATTATAATGTCTTGTGGTGTATTTGTAAACATAGACATGCTTTACAGTAAAAAATGGTCATGTTATAATGAAATCCATCAATCATTGATGTTAGGAGGATCTTTATGGTTTCACAGCGTATGTTAAAACTGGGAACAGCGCGTTCTGTCATCCGAGAACTGTTTGAATACGGGAAACAACGGGCAGTACAGGTGGGCGCAGAAAATGTATTTGATTTTTCATTGGGAAATCCCAGTGTTCCAGCCCCTGAGGCACTGAATGAACAGGCAATTCGTATTTTACAGGAACAACCAGAACTCATTCACTGTTACACCAGTGCACAGGGCGATTTGGGTGCCAGACAACGATTTACCGATTCCCTGAACCGCAGATTTCATAGTCACTATACTCCTGACCAGTTTTACATTACCACTGGTGCCGCCTCTGCTTTGTGCTGCTGTTTTTCAGCTCTGACCTGCCCAGAAGATGAATTTATTGTATTCGCCCCATATTTCCCTGAATATGGTGTTTTCATTCAAAGTGCAGGTGCAACTATGGTGGTGGTTCCCCCTGAAATTGAAACCTTCCAAATTGATTTTACCGCATTTCAGGAGCGTATCACACCCCACACCAAGGGAGTTGTCATCAACAGCCCCAACAACCCCTCCGGTGTTGTTTACTCTAAGGATACACTGGAACATTTGGCATGTATTTTAAGGGAAAAGTCCCGGGAATATGGGCATCCAATCTATCTGATTTCCGATGAACCATACCGTGAAATTGTATTTGGGGAAACCAATGTGGAATGGTTGCCCGACCTTTATGAAAACACACTGGTGTGTTACTCCTTCAGTAAGTCTCTTTCCTTGCCTGGTGAGCGTCTTGGTTATGTCCTGGTGCCTGACACAGTGGAAGATGCCTCTGATGTATATGCGGCTGTGGCTGGTGCTGGTCGCAGCCTGGGTTATGTCAATGCCCCAAGCCTGTTCCAACAGGTCACATCCCTGTGCTGTGATATGACCGCAGACTTAAGCGTCTATGAGGAAAATTGTAAGATTTTAGTCCCCGCATTAAGGGAAATGGGATACCATGTAGTGGAACCCAATGGTGCATTCTACCTGTTCCCTCGCAGTTTGGAACCAGATGATATGGCATTCAGTCAGAAGGCAAAAGAGTTTGATTTATTGTTGGTGCCTGGCAGTGGATTTGGTGCACCTGGTCACTTTAGACTTGCCTACTGCGTACAGACCGATATGATTCATCGTGCTTTGCCCCGCTTTAAGGCATTGGCAAAGGTTTATGGATTGGGTTAAGGGAGAACTTAAAGCAAAGTAGTTGGTTGTAAGGCAGTGTAACCGACTGCTTTACCGATTTTTTTATGGGTTTAGCCGAAAATTTCATCATTTTTCCCATCTATCAAAAAA
The DNA here is from genome assembly GCA_944383165.1 of uncultured Oscillospiraceae bacterium. GTDB lineage: Bacteria > Bacillota > Clostridia > Oscillospirales > Oscillospiraceae > Lawsonibacter. The sequence continues at coordinate 95,388 of CALWON010000001.1, read as the reverse complement.
CGCTGAATTTTAGTATGATTAAAAGGGTAAAAAAGATGGTAAATTAGTATATAAACTATAGTCCCGTAGGAGGAACGACGATGTTAAGAAAGACGAAGATTATTTGTACTCTGGGTCCAGCAGTAGACAGTGAGGAAATGATGCGCAAGCTGATTAAAATCGGCATGAATGCAGCCCGTTTCAATTTCTCTCACGGCAGCCACGAGGAGCACTTGGGACGCCTGAACAAGTTAAAGGCAGTGCGTGACTCTATGAGCCATCCAGTTGCCACTATTCTGGATACCAAGGGACCTGAAATTCGTATCCGCAGCTTTGAAACCAAAAGTGTAACTCTGGAGGAGGGCAAGAACTTCATTTTGACCACTCGTGAGGATGTTGTGGGCAATGAAGGCATCGTGGCTGTCTCCTATGCAGATCTGCACAAAGAAGTACAAAAGGGCACTCAAATCCTGATTGATGATGGTCTGGTTGCTCTGCGTGTAGAAAAAATTGAGGGACAGGATATCCACTGTATCATCGAAAATGGTGGCTCCCTGTCTGCCAACAAGAGCTTGAATGTACCTGGCGTTCACATTCAACTTCCTGCTCTCACTGAAAAGGACATCGGCGACCTGAAGTTCGGCGTTGAAAATGACTTTGACTATGTGGCAGCTTCCTTTGTGCGTAGTGCAGATGATATTCGCTCCATCCGTGAAACTTTGGACAGCTTTGGTGGACAGATGGTCAAAATCATTGCCAAGATTGAAAACCAGGAAGGTGTTGACAATCTGGACGAAATTCTGGCTCTTGCTGATGGTGTCATGGTTGCCCGTGGCGATTTGGGTGTTGAGATTCCAGCTGCCCGTGTGCCTGTGCTGCAAAAGCAGATGATTCGTAAGGGCAAGGAAGCTGGTAAGCCCATCATTACTGCCACCCAGATGCTAGATTCCATGATTCGCAATCCTCGCCCCACCCGTGCAGAAGTATCCGACGTTGCAAATGCAGTATTTGATGGCACAAGCTGTGTGATGCTCTCCGGTGAGACCGCCGGTGGTAAATATCCTCTGGAAGCTTTGAAAGCCATGGTCAGCATTGTTGAGGAAGCAGAGTCATCTGTAAATTACTGGAAGCGTTTCCGTGAGTATCAGTTCTCTCATGCTACCAACATCAATGACGCTGTAACCCATACTGGCTGTCTTACTGCTATGGATTTGAACGCAAAGGCCATTGCAGTTGCCACCAGCACTGGTCGTGCAGCCCGCATGGTTGCCCGTTTCCGTCCTGCCTGCCCCATTGCAGCTCTGACTATGCATGAAAAGGTGCGTCGTCAGCTTGCAATCTGCTGGGGTATTTCTCCCTACCTCACTGGCGAGGTAAACTCCACTGACCGTATTTTCTCTGTCTGTGCTGAAACAACTCTGAAAGAGGGTCTGGTGGAAAAGGGTGATACTGTGGTCATCACCGCTGGTGTTCCTCTTGGTAAGAGCGGTTCCACCAACCTGATTAAGGCTCAGATTATCACAGATGATATTTAATCAAAATATAAATCAGGGGACTGTATGATACAGTCCCCTGATTTATTTGAATAAAACTCTTGACTTTTTCTAAAGGGTTCGATAGAATACATAGAGTGACTCATTTGCTGGTGTAGCTCAGTTGGTAGAGCATCTCACTCGTAATGAGAAGGTCACGTGTTCAAGTCACGCCACCAGCTCCAAAACGTCTGCGTTTGCAGGCGTTTTTGTTTTTATTGTTCTTATCTCGCCATAAAAAATCCCTCAGTAAAAAAGTGGTATTTCCATTCCTTTTACTGGGGGATTCTATTAAAATTTCTATATTATATTTTGGTCATCTTATGCCGCTATCTCTGTTTGGGATTGCATCACAAAGGAAATCTCCTGCTTCTGGTTGTTTCGTATCACTTCCACAGTCACAGTTTCTCCCACACTCACACCAGCCCTGGCTGCCTTCAGCTGGTCAATGGTGGTAACTTCCTGCCCTTGAAAGGAACACAAAATATCCCCTGTGCGGATGCCTGCCTGATAAGCGGTTGCCTGTTTTTCTACCTGAATGACCACAAGACCCCGTTTTTCGCTGGCTCTCTGTTCCACTGTGATCCCCAATGTAGGTTTTCCGGCAATCAACCAATCTACCACTGATTTCACATTATTCATAGGGATGGCAAATCCTAACCCATCAATAGATCCATCTTCCGATATAATTTTAACCGTTGTGACCCCTACAATTTGCCCTTTCTCATTGATTAAAGCACCACCGGAGTTCCCAAAATTGATAGGGGCACTGGTTTGGATCAGCCGCATGGAAACTCCATCCACATCTACCGTGCGGTCAAGGGCAGATACAATTCCCTCTGTAATAGAAGTACGGTATCCTAAGGGGTCCCCAATGGCTGCTACCATATCCCCGCATTCCAACAGATCGGAATCTCCAAATTCTGCTGGTGTAAGGTTGTACGCCTCAATTTTCAAGACTGCCAAATCCTCATCTGCATCAGCCCCCACCAGTTTTGCATCGTAAATTCTATCATTTTGCAGCATCACTTCTACAGAATAGGCACCTGACACCACATGGGCATTGGTGATCAAATACCCATCCTCTGTCATCAAAATCCCTGTTCCTGTACTAATCCCTTCTTCGCCTACTGATTGGATGGACACAATAGATGGGACACACTTTTTGTAAATTTCTGATGTGCTCAGGTCATTTTCATTATTTACAGAAATTGCAAGGGTGACACCGGTCCCAATCTCTGCCTGCTCTATCTTTCCAAATGGGTCCTCATCCTCATAGAGCAGGGATATCTCATGTTCCCCTGTCCCCTCCAGGGGTAACAGGTAATGTGTGATAAAACTACCTACACTGATGCCCAACACCAGTAAAATTGTGACCAAAAATAGAAATAACGCTTTTTTCCTCTCTGTTATCCGTCTTTTTTTTCGGAATATGGGAGGATGTGCCACTGGAATGGTCACTTTGGGAGGCAGTATAAACGGAGTTTCTGGATGCTCCCACTGTCCCCCTGTCCAAAGCTTTGGTTCTTCCTTTGCCATGATAACACTCCAAACTGCCTGTTAGGCCAATGTCAGGGTAAAGGTAAATTGGGTTACACCATCTTCACTGGTTACTGTGATTTTTTCTTTCAAATTTCCTATAATGGTTTTCACAATATAGAGACCTAACCCCACACCTTCTCGGTCCATACTGCGCGAGTAGTCCGCTTTATGGAACCGGTCAAACAGCAAGGGCAGCTCATCTGCCGGGATGGTGGCCCCTAAATTCCGGATGGAAACCAGTGCTTTTCCATCTTTCTTTACAATCGAAACGGTAATATCTGTGCCCTGTGCTGCAAACTTTGCTGCATTGTCCAACAAATTATAGCAGACCTGTGTGACAGAATCTGGCTCACCCCAGACCATCACTGGTCCCTCTGGAAACTGTGCATCTACATCCAGTCCCCGTTCTGTAATACGTCCCTCCAGACTAATCAGCACACGGGACATTAGTTCCACAATATCAAATTGTTCCTGCGCGGTCACTGTCTCAGAAAGGGCATTCAGCCGTGATAAATCCAACATCCTCCGTACCAGACGGGAAAGGCGTCTTGTCTCTGATACAATGACATTCAAGGCATCCCGCTCTTTTTCTGGGGAAATCGTACCATCCAAAATCCCTTCTGCAAAACCAGAAATGGTGGTCATGGGGGTTTTTAGTTCATGGGACACATTGGCAATAAACTCCGCCCTCTGGCTCTCCACTTTGGCAAGGGATGCTGCCATGGAGTTGAAGGCCTCTGCCAATTCCCCGATCTCATCACAGCGGTCTTTATAACCAGAGACACGTACTTCAAATTCACCTCGTCCAAACCGACGGGCTGCCTCTGCCATTTCAATCAGTGGGCGTGTTTGATGTGCAGAAGTAATCGAACTGGCAACTACCGCAATGAGCAGTACCACAACCGCTGCAAAAAAGAAAATCGTTGCTGTGGCGCGCCACATCTCCGAAAGCCCATTGGTATCACCAGACATCAGCACCAAACCTTGATAGATGGTGAAATCACCGACCTTGGTAGAGATGGGAAGCCCTGCAATGTACTGTCCAGAAGTATACAATCCATTCAGGCTGGTAATCCCAGCAAAACTACCCCGTGTCAGCACCTGATCCACCACAGAATCTGGCACACGTCTGCGCTGTAACCGTTCATCTGAGGCATACAAGATCTCCCCATCTGGGTTTGCTACAATGACTGAGGCATCCGACACAGCTGCAATTACCTCTACATTGGAACGGTACATCTCATCCCCAATGCCACTAAACGCCTGATAGTACATAGAGGTCAGGTCTGCAATGTATCTGGCATTCTGTTCCAACCGATCTCTGGTTTCCGACAGGATATAACGGTAAGACAACAACATGAATGCCGTAGACAGCAAGGTAAATGACAGTGCCACAATCCCAACCATCATAATCAGTTGTCGTTTGTACAAACTCCGCAAGGAAATCCCCCCTTTTTCTTTGGGCTATGTGGTGGCTACTTCAAATTTATAGCCAACCCCCCAAACAGTCTTAAGCCTCCACTGGTCACTGACCCCTTCCAGTTTTTCGCGCAGCCGTTTCACATGCACATCCACTGTACGGGAGTCTCCGAAATAATCGAACCCCCACACCTCATCCAACAGCTGATTCCTGGTAAAGACACGGTTTGGAGCCGAAGCAAGATGAAACAGAAGCTCCAGCTCCTTTGGAGGTGTATCCACCCTTTTCCCATCCACTAGAAGTTCATAGGAGTCCAAATTGATGACCAGTTTATCAAAACTCAGCTTTTTGGCTGTGGTTTCCTCCTCCTGCCCTGTGCGGCGCAACACTGCATGGATACGGGCCAGAACTTCCTTCATTTCAAATGGTTTTACAATGTAGTCATCTGCACCTGACTCAAGCCCTGTGACTTTGTCCTCTGTCTCGCCTTTGGCTGTCAGCATAATCACAGGTACACTGCTCTCTTCACGGATTTTCTTTAACACAGACCACCCATCCATAATGGGGAGCATAATATCCAAAAGCACCAAAGAAGGCTGGAATGCATGGAAATACTCTACTCCACGCCCCCCATCCTTTGCAACCTTTGTTTCAAACCCCTCTTTTTCCAAATACAGGTGCAACAACTCTGCAATATTGCTGTCATCTTCTACAATCAATACCTTCTTTGGCACAGGAAATCCCTCCGTTCATATTTGTCCGTGTCTATTCTAGTTTGTATTATACCTTAATTTCAGAAAAACGGGGTGAATAATTTGTAAATTAGCCTCTCTTTTCCCCCATAGTATGGTCTACAAAGGCATGGTCTATTTCAATTACCGCTGTATAGTCAGGGGATAACTGGTGGATTTTTTCCTTTAATTCTGCAATAACCTGCCCATCTGACATAGGAAAATCATAAGGCACCATGACATCAAACAGAAGGTTGGTGTGGCATGGACCTGCAGTCATCCGAAAGTCATGCAATGTGAGCCGATCATCCATACCTTGCACAATGGCTGTGACCTGTGTACGCAGGGCAGTTGTCCTCTCATCATTGACCACCGGGTCCATATGGATTACAGTTTCTATGTGGTGTTTCTCCTTCAGTTCCCGTTCAATATGGTCAATCATATCATGGATTTCCAATAAATCTCCATCTGCTGGTACCTCTGCATGAAAGGACATCATAGCCCTGCCTGGTCCATAATCGTGATACACCAAGTCATGGATGCCCAAAATATAGGGATGGGATACAACCAGCTCATCAATATCTTTGGCAAGTGCACCGTCCATTGGTCGCCCCAGCAATGGGTCCAATGTGTCCTTTGCAGATTCCCATCCGGTTTTTAAAATAAAAACTGCCACCAACAACCCTGCAAACCCATCAATTTGGAGTGAAAAGAAGTGTCCTAAGATAGTGGCAATCAGCACCACAGAGGTGGCAATGGAATCCGAAAGGGAATCCGCTGCCGTGGCATACATCGCCTCGGATTGGATTGCCTCTCCCAATGTCCTTTGAAAGCGAAACATCCACAATTTTACCAAAATGGATAACACTAAAATAGCAATGGCAACCCAAGAAAAGGTCAATGTCTCTGGATGGAAAATCTTTTCTATGGAAGATTTCCCTAACTCAAACCCCATTAACAAAATTGTCATAGATACAATAAGCCCTGCCAGATATTCCATACGTCCATGCCCAAATGGGTGTTCTTGGTCTGCCTGCTGACCAGCAAGCCGGAACCCAACCAATGTTACAACAGATGACGCTGCATCCGATAGATTGTTAATGGCATCTGCAATCATTGCCACAGAACCTGACACCAGCCCTGCTACAAGTTTCCCTAGGCACAGGATGGTATTGAGGGCGATCCCTACTAGCCCTGCCCCTGTTCCACACCTCTGGCGTACCGTAGGCTCCTTGGGGTCACTCCCTTTGACCCAACGATGGATGAGATACTGAATCACACTTGTCGAACCTCCCACAACAGTCATCATTTTCTTAATTCTTAAAAATGTTTTAAGATTTTATTGATTTGTCTTATAAATCAGACTTTAGTCTAGAAAAAATTATGATTTTTCGCATACTGTTTACAGAAAATTCATAGTAACTTCATGTTTTTTTCTCATTTCTCAGGTATGCTATTTGCGTACCCGATAATCATACAAAATATCTCCCATTTCTCCCTCTCCTTTACAACACACACAGGATGAACGCCTCAGTCAGTAGACTGAGGCGTTTGTCTTTCCTCAGCAGTTGCAAAGACATAAAATGCCGAAAACCCTCTGGTTTTCGGCATTTTTGGAAGCCTATGTGTTATCTGTGGCAGAATTCCTTTGTTACTTCTACAATATGCTCTGCACACAGCCCAAATTCCTTCAAGAGTGCCGCAGCAGGACCAGAGAACCCAAACTGATCCTCCACACCAATCCGCCGTACAGGCACGGGGTGTTTCTCAGACAGCAGGGAACACACAGCCTCACCCAGACCGCCAATGATACTGTGTTCCTCACAAGTAATAATCTTCCCACAGTCCTGTGCTGCCTTCAAAATCAGCTCTTCATCCAATGGCTTAATCGTAGCCATATTGATAATACGGGCAGAAATACCAGATTCCTTCAAAACTTTACCTGCTTCTACTGCCTCTGCCACCAACAGCCCATTGGCAATGATAGCGACATCTGTGCCATCCTGCATCACTTCTCCCTTGCCAATCTGGAAGGTATAAGTTGCCTCGTCATGGAACACAGGGACAGCAGAGCGACCAAAGCGCATATACACAGGTCCCTGGTGCTCATAGGCTGCTTTCACCATAGCCCGTGCCTCCACATCATCGGCTGGAGACATGACTACCATGCCAGGAATGGAGCGCATCAATGCAAAGTCTTCACAGCATTGGTGAGAAGCGCCATCCTCTCCCACAGAAATACCGCCATGTGTGGCACCAATTTTCACATTGAGATGGGGATAACCGATGGAATTGCGAATCTGTTCATAAGGGCGACCAGCTGCAAACATAGCAAAACTGGAGGCAAATGGGACCAGACCCATCGTGGCTGCACCGGCTGCCACTGCCATCATGTTCGCCTCTGCAATACCACAGTTAAAATGGCGATTGGGGAATGCTTTGCGGAACACACCTGTCTTGGTAGAGCCTGCAAGGTCAGCATCAAACACAATCACATCGTCATGAAGTTCTCCCAGCTCTTTGAGTGCAGCACCATAGCCATCACGGGTTGCAATTTTCTTCACTTCTGCCATCTTACATCGCCTCCACTTCTGCCAGCTGTGCCTTCAGTTCTGCCATTGCCTGCTCATATTCTGCATCGTTGGGGGCTTTACCATGCCAGTCTGAATTGTTCTCCATATAACTGACACCCTTGCCCTTCACAGTTTTCATAACAATGGCAAATGGAACGCCTTTTGTCTCTCTTGCCTTTGCAAAGGCAGCTTCCATTTCCTCAAAGCTGTGCCCGTCAATCTGTGCTACCTCAAATCCAAACGCTTGAAGCTTATCCACAATAGGGTATGGGCTCATCACGTCTGCAATGTTGCCATCAATCTGCAAACCATTGTTGTCAATGATAATGCACAGGTTGTCCAGCTTGTAGTGATGGGCAAACATCATTGCCTCCCAGGGCTGTCCCTCCTGAATCTCACCATCTCCCAACAAAGTATACACCCGGCAGGGATTCCCAGTATGTTTGGCAGCCAGTGCCATACCGGCAGCGGTAGAAATGCCCTGACCCAAAGAGCCAGTAGACATGTCAATGCCTGGGGTTTTTCCTAAGGTGGGATGTCCCTGAAGGTGGCTTCCAATGTGACGCAGGGTCAACAGGTCGCTTTCTGGGAAGAAACCCCGCTGTGCCAAAACAGAATAAAGCCCAGGTGCTGTATGCCCTTTGGACAAAACAAAGCGATCCCTCGTCTCCATATTGGGATTTTGGGGATCAACATTCAGTTCCTTGAAATAGAGATAGGTGAATAAGTCAGCAGCAGACAGACTTCCACCAGGATGACCGGCCTTGGCTGCATGAGTGCCCTCAATGACTCCCATGCGTACCTTACATGCAGTAATCATCAACTGCTTTTTTTCATTGGCTGTCATAGTGTACTCCCTTCGTATTGTTCCATATTGTGTTGTATTATCTTTTCGGGTTTCCCCTGTCAATATGTGTTCCTTTTTATTATAAAACACGATACATGAAAGCGCAAGAGAACTTCTCTTGCGTTTCGACAAAAAATATCACGAATATTCATGAATTTCGTCAAAATATCCTGCAAGTTTCTGAAATTCGGGTTGAAGTAAATGGAATAATTTTCTAGCACCCCATTGGTTTTAGTAATGCATAAAGCTGTTGATATTGCTGGGCAAACAGGCTGCCCCTACGCCAGATAAAGGTCATTTCATACTGTTCCTGCACATCTTCCAGATGCAGTTTTCTAATTTTTCCAGCCTTAATATCTTCCTGTACTGCTGCCTCATATAAGAATGCTACACCACATCCTAGTTTTAACATTTCTTTTAGCACATTCATATCGCTAATTTCCATCAGGCTTCGAAAATCAGTAAGAGCAATATTACTGCGGCTCAAGCTCCTGCGCACAATTTCACGGTTGCCAGACCCCTGTTCCCGAACTAACAAAGTCTCCCCTAATAGGTGTGCAATTTTAGTTGGTTCCTTGGCAAATGGATAGTGGGCAGCACAAACTGCAAAATAGGGCTGGGATTGATAAAGCATAGAATCATAGTCGCTTTTGTGCACATATCCCTCTACAATGGCAAAATCCAGTTTCCCCACATCCAATGCCTGACATAGTGCCTGTGTATTATCCACTTGCATGGTAATATTGGCATCTGGAAACATGGCATGATATTGGGAAAGTGGCTTAGGGATCAGATACATTCCAATGGTGGGGGTCACACCGAATTTCAAGTCATGGGGGCTCAATGCAACCTGCTGCATCTGCTCCATCAAATGCCTGTCATCATGCTGTATGGTGATAGCTGCACTGCGTAATAGTTCCCCTGCCTTGGTCAAGGAAAGTCGCCGATTGGTGTATCGAAAGAGTGTTGTACCATATCGCTCCTCTAACCATCGGATATGTTGAGAAACCGCTGGCTGTGTCAAATTCAGTTCCTCTGCTGCCCTTGTGTAATTCATGTGCCGGCATACTGCCAAAAAACTTTCTAACCGAAAATCCAACATAGTCGAAAAACTCACCCCTTTATTATAAGTTATATTTATAAATAAATAAAGATAAATAATTTTTCTTTATTAAAATTCTGTGGTATGGTAAAGGCACAAACCAAACAGATGGAACCCAAAGAATGAAAAAGGAGTGTAGCTCTTATGAACCATCCAAGAAACAAAGCCCAAACTTTGTGGCAGCTATTCAAAGCCACGTTTCTCCTCAGTGCATTTACGTTCGGTGGCGGATTTGTCATTGTGTCTCTGATGAAGAAAAAATTTGTAGAAGAATTGGGTTGGTTGGAAGAAAATGAGATGTTGGACGTCACAGCCATTGCACAGTCCTCCCCAGGTCCCATTCCCATCAATGCCTCTGTGATTCTTGGCTACCGCATGTGTGGATTACCAGGCACACTGGTTGCAATTCTAGGCACCTCTCTCCCACCTATGATTATCATTTCCATCATTTCCTTTTTCTACGCCCAATTTCGCAGTAATACCATCATAGCCCTTGCCTTGCAGGTGATGCGTGCTGGTGTTGCAGCTGTGATTTTTGATGTAGTGCTCAACTTGGCAAAAAATGTGATTAAAACAAGACGTTGGCTTTACATTGGATTGATGGCGGGGGCATTTGTGGCAAAGGTGTTCTTTGGTGTGGAAGCAATGGTTCTCATTCTGGTGTGTCTTGCAGTTGGTATTGGTGATTTACTGGTCCACATGAGAGCAAACCAAAAGAAACGTGCAACGGAGGTGCAGGCATGAGTACATTGGTGCAATTATTTTTCTCCTTCATTCAGGTTGGATTGTTTAGCGTAGGTGGTGGCTATGCAGCCATTCCCCTGATTCAGAACCAGATTGTGGATGTACATGGTTTGATGTCATTGGCTGAATTTACAGATTTGATTACCATTGCTGAGATGACACCTGGTCCCATTTCCATTAACTCTGCAACCTTTGTGGGGATGCGTCTGGCTGGTGTCCCTGGTGTGCTGCTGTGTACACTAGGCTGTATTCTCCCCTCTTTTTTCATCTGCCTGCTTTTGGCTCACTTCTATTACAAGTACCGCAATTTTCAGGGGGTGCAGACGGTGCTCTCTGCCCTGCGTCCCGCTGTGGTTGCACTGATTGCCTCCGCTGGACTGTCCATTTTAACCCTCGCCCTATTCCCCACAGGAATGGCTGGTCTCTCCAGCATTCATATCGTGGAAGGAATCCTCTTCCTCGGTTCTCTGTTCCTGCTGCGCCGCTATCATGTCAATGCCATCGCCATTATCTTTGGTTCTGGTGTAGTGGGTACTGTCATTTATCTCGCTATGGAACTTCTCTAAAATCAAATTTTCCATATTCAGAACTGTGCCCAGTCATTGTGGACACAGTTCTCTTATTTTGTTACTACATTTTGAGGTGTCCCTTTTATAAATTGAAGAATGTTCTCCTCAACAATGTGCAGCAGTCTTTCTCTGGTCTCATGGGGAATCCATGCAATGTGGGGGGTTACAACTGCATGGGGATGGCGATAAAATGGATGCCCCTCCTCTGGTGGCTCTTTGCTCAGCACATCCACACCAAGCCCCAGTAAAGTTCCACAGTCCAACGCCTGTGCCACTGCCTGTTCGTCCAGCAAATCCCCTCTCGCTGTGTTAAGTAAAATGGCTCCATGCTTCATTTTTTGCAAGGCATTTGTATTGATGATATGATAAGTCTCTGGTGTCAAAGGGCAATGGAGGCTAAGTACATCTGACTGTGACAGCAAAGTATCCAAGTCCACATAGGTGATGGTAGATTCTTTTGGTGGTGTGCGACGGTATGCCAGTGTGTGCATACCAAATGCCTGCCCCAGATGTGCCACCTGTCTTCCAATCTCTCCTGCTCCCAAAATACCCAAAGTTTTCCCACACAGTTCATAGGTGGGCATGGAAGCAATATTTGCATACCCCTCTTTGCCCCATATTCCACTGCGCACAAATGCATCAAATTGCCCCACGCGTCCCACTACTTCCAGCAACAGTGCAATGGTGTGCTGTGCCACTGCCATGGTACTATACCCCGGTGCATTACAGACAACAATCCCCAGCTCCTTTGCAGCCTCAACCTCCACATTGTTATACCCTGTCCCAAACGTTCCAATGTATTTTAAGTTGGGGCAATGCTGCATAATTTCCCTGGAAATGACCACCCGATTGACCACAATCCCATCTGCATCCCCAATCCGTTCCACAACCTGTTGTGGCTGTGTCTGGTCATACCATATTTGTTCATGTTCCCCCAAATCCAATCCGATTCCATCAAAATTTGGAAGAAATCCATCCAGCATGACAAATTTCATTCCTTCTTCACCTCAAATATTCTGATTCTTTCCTGTATCGTAACAAATTATTTCTGTTTTGTCATTGTTTTTTTGTGTTATCTTGTGATTTTTCTTGTGTAGAATTGCTTTTTTTCTTACTTTGGTGTACACTTAGAGGAAAATCTTCACAGTGGAAGGAGCATGGATATGAATTTCTCTATGGAACAATATCAGCAAAGTGCCAACTATTTGAGAGAACAACTGGGTGGATTTGTCCCCAAAGTTGCTATGGTGCTTGGCTCAGGTCTGGGCTATCTGGGGGACCAGGTGGAGCAACCCATCTATGTAGACTACCAGAATATTCCCCACTTCAAGTCCTCCACTGCCCCCGGTCACAGAGGTCGCCTGGTCTTTGGTCTTTTGGAAGGTCAAAATGTGGCTGTTATGCAGGGCAGAATGCACCACTATGAGGGCTACTCCTATGAAGAAGTCACCTATGCCATTCGTGTACTTCGTCTTTTGGGCTGCGATACCCTGATTGTCACCAATGCAGCAGGCTGTATCAATACCCAATGGCAGGCTGGGGACTTGATGTTGATTACAGACCATATCAAAATGTTTTCTGAATCTCCCCTGCGTGGAGAAAACCTGCCTGAATTCGGCACCCGTTTCCCTGATTCCTCCCAGCTATACACTCCAAAACTGCGTACCCTTGCTCGAAACGCTGCCAAAAAGCTGAATATTTCTCTGCGTGAGGGCGTATATTTCTACTGTTATGGTCCTCAGTATGAGACCCCTGCCGAAATTCGTGCTGCCCGTCTGTTGGGTGGTGATGCGGTTGGTATGTCCACTGCTCCTGAAGTCATTGTGGCAGGGCACTGCGGTATGCAGGTATTGGGTATTACCCTCCTCTCCAATATGGCCGCTGGTATTTTAGACCAGCCTCTCAGTGAGCAGGAAGTATTGGATGCCGCTGAAACAGCCAAAGGGACCTTTTCTTCTCTCATCCGTACCTGTCTACAAATGCTTTGATGAAATGAGGTAATCTGACAATGGCTATTTTGTTTGAACAAGTCACTGCTGTTACAATGGACCCCACCCAGCCCATTCTCCACAATGCCTATGTAGCAGTGGAGGGCAACTCCATCTCCTATGTGGGAACACAGCCGCCTCAGGGTACATTCACCCGCACTATCTCTGGTGCTGGTAAGGTTTTGATGCCTGGTCTTGTCAATGCTCACACCCACCTTCCCATGACTTTGATGCGGGGCTACGGTGGTGGCTGTGATTTGCAACATTGGCTCAATGACTACATTTTTCCTGCGGAAGACAAACTGGACAGCCGTTCTGTCAAGGCTGGCACTATGCTGGCTCTAGCTGAACTGATAGCCAGTGGTACCACCTGTGTGGCTGATATGTACTACTTCTGTGATGATATTGCCCAATGTGTGGATACAGCTGGTATCAATGCCAATCTCAGCCGCTCCCTGGTTTGTTTTCAGGAACAGGATCCCACACAAATGGAGTCTTGGAAGGAGATGGAGGCACTTTATGAAAAATGGAATGGATATGACCATGGTCGTATTTTAGTGGATGCCTCTGTCCATGCAGAGTATACTTCCTTTGCCTGCCCTGCCCTGTGGGAAACGTTAGGAAACTGGGCTGTGAATCACCACTGTAATATGCAGGTACACATTTCAGAAACACAGAGTGAACATGAGGACTGTATTCATCGCCACGGAAAAACTCCCATTGCCCTGTTTGACCAGTATGGGCTTTGGCAAACTGGCGGTGTAGCTGCCCATTGTGTCTATGTCTCAGAGGAAGATATGGATCTGATGGCACAGCGTGGGATTACTGCTGTCCACAATCCTATGTCTAACCTCAAGTTGGCATCTGGAATTGCCAGAGTTCCCTCCCTTCTCAAACATGGTGTCAATGTTGCCCTTGGTACCGATGGTGTAGCATCCAACAACAGCCACGACATGTTTGAAGAGATCAAACTGGCTGCCACACTACACAAAGGTGTAACCCGTGACCCAATGGCAGTATCTGCCCATGAAGCCCTGTCAATGGCAACTGTCAATGGTGCTGCTGCTCTCAAGCGTAACACTGGTATGATCGCAGAAGGAAAACAGGCTGATTTGATTTTAGTTGACTTTACCGCACCTGCATTGACCCCCTGTCATGATGTAGAAGAAAATCTGGCATTTTCCTCTAACGGCTCCCATGTACAACTGACCATGGCAATGGGTCAAATTTTATATGAAAATGGTCAATTCCTTACCATTGACTTGGAACAAGTTCAACATAAATTAAAAGACTACGCTCTCCCCCATATTTTTCAGAAGTGATTTTTAGGGATGTCCCTGTCCCCTCTGTTTGGCGGAACATGGTACCTTGGGACATCCCTGCATTAAAGGAGGTCAAGCAATGGCGCAAAGCAGTCAGCCCCATCGACGCACTGCACAAAAACAAAATACCTTTTTTGGCGGAGCCGCTGTGCTCGCTGTTGGTATTATGATTGTGAAACTCATCGGCATGTTTTATAAAATCCCCCTCATCAATATCATTGGTGACCAGGGTGCTGCCGATTTTAATAATGCCTACAACATCTATGCAGTCCTGCTCACGGTCTCCACCGCTGGGCTGCCTGTCGCTGTGTCTAAGTTGGTCAGTGAAGCCAACGCCTTGGGTCGTTATCAACAGGTGAGAAAAATCTTCCGCCTGTCTTTGGCTGTCTTTTTGACCTTGGGTGTTCTCTCCTTTCTTGTTATGTTTTTCGGTGCAGACCAGCTTGCTGGTCTGATGAATGATGACAAAGCGGCTCCTGGTATCCGTGCCCTTGCCCCTGCTGTCATCTGCGTGGGTTGCCTCTCTGCGTTCCGAGGATATGCACAGGGCAATGGACGAATGACCCCCACAGCTGTATCCCAGATTATTGAAGCATTATGTAAACTTACAGTGGGGCTGGGGCTTGCCTTCTGGCTCATCAAAGCGGGACAGGATGCCAGCCATGCTGCTGCTGGCGCCATTACTGGTGTGACTGTTGGTACCATTGTAGCACTTGCCTATATGATCCTTAACTTCTTGTTCCAGGGACAGCAAGGGAATGTTCCCCTAACAGACCGCCCACAGTCCAGCCGTAGAATTTTGAGGCATTTGCTAAAAATTGCTATTCCCATTACCATTAGCTCATCTATGGTGGGGATTGTCACTGTGGTGGACACCTCCCTTGTACAGGGGCAGCTGCAAAGGGCTTTGCTGGAACAGCCAGACACATGGAACCTCTACGCAAACTTTGTGGACATAACCAAGTTGGAAACCGCCCTGGAGGCGTGGAAAGCTGCCCTCCCCAATGGAAGTTCTGTCTCTGTCTCTCTCCTTTCCCAACAGGTAAACATAGCAGAAGCCAGTCAGGCTTCTGGAGCAGTTCTGTCCACTTTAGAGCAAACATCCCTTACTTTGCATGAGGTCCTGGAGTCCATCAGCCGCTCCCTCTATGGTAACTACAGTGGTGCACTCAATATCTACAATTTGCCAACCTCTCTGATGGCAGCCATTACCGCTGCTGTCATCCCAGCGGTCTCTGGTGCCATTGCCCGCCATGACCACCGTGGGGCTTCTCAAATTGCCAGCTCTGCCCTGCGTATCACTGCGCTGTTGGCATGCCCTATGGCAGTAGGGCTTTTTGTGTTGGGGGAACCTATAATGACTATGATTTTCCCAAGCCTAAACGCCTCCTTAGCCGGTCCCCTGCTCTCTACATTGGGGCTTGCCACTTTGTTTGTCTGTATGATGTTGGTATCCAACTCCATTTTACAGTCCTATGGTTTTGTCAATTTGCCTGTTTTTATTATGTTGATTGGTGGCATTGCAAAAATCATTATCAACTACAACGTTGTCATTCTTCCCTCTGTGGGTATCTATGGCGCACCTATAGGCAACATTGTCTGTTTTGCACTTTGTCTGGTCCTGTGTTTGCTGGTCATCGCCCGTGTCATTCCCCATCGCCCTGCCTACTTCTCCATGTTTATAAAACCAGTGGCAGCCTCCCTTGTCATGGGACTTGCTGTATGGGCTGTCTATGGTCTTGTTGGTAAGGGGTACTCCGCTCTCTGCTCCACCATCGGGGCATCCCCCTCCCATCTGGGCATGATTTTAGCCACTATGAGTTCGATTTTGGTTGGTGTAATTATTTATGGCGTGCTTGTCATTTTGTTCCATGCCATTACAAAAGAGGATTTGATGCTCATGCCAAAGGGCGAAAAAATTGCCCGTATTTTGCATCTTTCCTAAACAAAACGGAAAAAATACTTGCGAAAGAGGAGATACTGTGGTAGATTTTGAATGTATGGATTCCTACAACATACATGATTTGGTTCAAATTGTGGCCCTGTTGCGTTCCCCAGATGGCTGTCCCTGGGATCAGGAACAGACCCATGAGAGCATTCGCCGTAATATGTTGGAGGAAGCCTATGAGGCTGTAGAAGCCATTGATGAAAAGAACCCAGACCATCTGAAGGAAGAACTGGGGGATGTACTGTTACAGGTGATATTCCATGCCCAAATGGCACAGGAACAGGGGCTCTTCTCTTTTGATGATGTGGTCAATGGAGTGGCTCAAAAAATGGTATTTCGCCACCCCCATGTATTTGGTACACAACAAGCTACCGATACCATTCAGGCACTGGACACCTGGGAGGTTCAAAAACGACAGGAAAAGAAACAGGATACTGTCACAGATTCTCTCAACGCTGTATCCCGTGCCCTTCCCGCTCTCATCCGCGCAGAAAAAATTCAAAGCAAAGCGGCAAAGGCGGGGTTTGATTGGTCCAATATTGACCCTGCTTTTGATAAACTGATGGAAGAAGCAGAAGAACTGCATCGCGCCATTCATGGAGATGGCGACCCACAGGAGGAATTGGGTGATCTCCTGTTTGCCGCTGTGAAGGTATCCCGTTTTCTGCACCTGGACAGTGAACAAGCCCTTTCCCAAACCTGTGAAAAATTCATTCGTCGCTTTCAAACAGTAGAACAGCTTTCCAATGGACGCGCCCTCTCCCAGATGCCCCTGTCTGAATTAGAAGCACTCTGGCGCTGCGCAAAAGAAAAGGAAGCCCAAGGGGATGGATTGGGCGTTTTAACCATTCAGGAGGATAACCATGAATAAAAATGATTTGATTTCCGTTGTTTCTGAATCTGCACAGATGTCCCGTAAAGATGCCGATGTAGCCATTACCGCCGTTTTGGATGCCATTACAGAGGCTCTTTCCCAAGGGGAAAAGGTACAACTGGTTGGCTTTGGCTCTTTTGAAGTCAAATACCGTGCTGCCAGAGTAGGGCGCAACCTGAAAACGGGTGAGGAAATGGAAATTCCTGCGGTCAATACCCCTGTCTTTAAGCCTGGCAAAGCTTTGAAGGATGCCGTAGCCCAGACAACCAACTAAAAACAATTTGATGGGGGTACAGCAACATCTGTACCCCCAATTTCTATGCTATAACGAGGTGTTTTTTATGCGTTTAGATAAGTGGTTAAAAGTATCCCGTCTCATCAAAAGAAGGACAGTAGCCAACGAGGCTTGCGACAATGCCAGAGTCTCTGCCAACGGAAAACCTGTCAAGGCAAGCTATGATGTGAAAGTGGGGGATATTCTGGAACTCCGCTTTGGTGAGAAAACCGTAAAAGTTGAGGTATTGGTAGTTGCAGACAATGTAGGAAAAGCAGATGCTTCTGCCATGTATCAGGAAGTTTTATAAACCAATTCAAGGAGCAATCATGAAACCTGTTTTCATTTTACCGGTGTTGACTATGGGCTTACTGACTGGCTGTGTCACCGCCCAGACCCCATCTGCCAACAGTCAAATTTTTGCAATGGACACTGTTATGTCTTTGGAAGTCTATGGGGATGGGGCACAAGCTGCCTTAGACAATGCTATATCTACCATTTACCATCTGGAAGATTTATGGGATGTGACCGAGGAGGACAGTGAAGTCTCTGCCATCAATCAAAGCCAGGGGCAGCCAGTCCCCATTTCACCGGAAACTTCCGCACTATTGGAACAAAGTCAGGAACTCTCTCAGCTTACAGATGGTGCATTGGATTTGACGGCTTATTCTGCGGTGTCTGCCTGGGGATTTACTACAGGTGATTATCGTGTCCCCTCTCAGTTAGAATTAGATACCTTGAAAACAAAAATTGACTACACTCAACTGTCTCTGAATGTGGAAGAACAAACGGCTTCTCTTCCTGATGGCATGAGTTTGGATTTTGGCTCCGTTGCAAAGGGAGACTTGGGTGCCATTCTTTCAGAACAGTTACAAAATCAGGGCATTACTTCTGCTCTGCTGTATTTGGGTGGCAATGTGCAGACCATTGGCAGTAAACCAGATGGCACTCTCTGGCGTGTTGGGATTCAGGACCCTTCTAACCCAGAGCAAGCCGCATTGGGTGTTGTAGAGGTATCCCAAAAGGCGGTGGTGACTTCTGGCAGCTACCAGCGCTATTTTGAAGAAAACGGAGAAACCTATTGGCATATTCTTGACCCTGAAACTGCTGCCCCTGCCAGAAGTGGTCTCACTTCTGTGACAGTGATTGGGGAAAATGGGACCATCTGTGATGGGCTGTCCACAGCCCTTTTCGTCATGGGTTTAGAGGATGGTATTTCTTTCTGGAAACAACACCCAGAACTGGATCTAGACATTATTTGGGTGGAAGAATCCGGAAATGTGACCATAACTTCTGGGTTAGAGTCAACATTTCAACTGACAGAAGCACAATCTGGTCGGGAAGTGACGGTGATTGCCCCATGAACCGCACCACAAAGTTGGTTGTGATCCTTCTGTTGGTGGTTGTTGCTGTGTGCAGTCTGTACATTTTCCAAACGTCTACACAGCCCTCCGCTCAACTACTCCAAATTTATCAACATGGTACATTGGTACAAACCATTGACCTGTCCCATGTACAGGAGCCGTACACCATCGAACTGAAGGGAGAGAGTGGTGCCTACAATACAGTTTCTGTAGAACCTGGTCGTGTCTGTATCTCCCATGCCTCCTGCCCAGATCAAGTCTGTGTACATCAAGGCTGGATTTCTGACAGTACATTGCCGATTGTCTGTCTGCCCAATGAAATTATTTTGGAAATTACAGGAGGAGGGTCAGATCTTGACACCATTGCAGGGTAATCCCACCCAAAAACTCACCCGCCTCTCCCTTCTTAGTACCATTGCACTGACCATTTTTATGGTAGAGGCACAAATTCCTGTTCCCATCCCCATTCCCGGTGTAAAATTGGGACTTGCCAACATTGTCACAGTCTATGGAATGTTTGCCCTGTCCCCTATGGATACCCTGTTGATTTTATTGGTTCGTATTTTTCTGGGCAGTGTATTTTCTGGGCAGATGATGATTTTCTTCTACAGCCTAGGTGGTGGACTCTGTTGCTGGCTTAGTTTATGCCTGTGTAGACGTCTTTTCACCATCAAAGAGTTATGGCTTTGCAGTCCCCTCTCTGCCATTTTTCATAACATTGGGCAACTATTGGTGGCCGCTCTGTTTTTGAAAAGCTGGTCTGTTTTTGCCTATCTTCCCTATCTACTTCTATCTGGTATTTTAACTGGTTTATTCACTGGAATTTGTACTCAATTTCTCTTGCAGCGTCTATCTCATATTCAAACAGAAAAAAACTAGGCTTGCAGATGCAAGCCTAGTTTTGACTTTGGGCAGACACATACTGTTTCATACAAAAATCTGCCATAGGATGACCTAATTTATACCTGTAAATATGCAGCTAAATCATTTAAATCTTTGGCAATATGTACATTTGGCCAATCAACAAAATCCCCTGCTGGGGTTGTGCCATTCAAAACTGGTGCAAAATCTACCCCTGCACGCTGGGCTGCCTCTGCATCCAGCACGGTATCTCCACAGTACAGAAATTTGCTTTTTGTTGTACCCATTTTCTCCAGAGCCATCAACAAGCCTTCTGGATCTGGTTTGTGGTGTGTTACATCAAAGGTCCCAATGATGAAGTCCAAATCCTCCAATAATCCATGCCGCTCCATAATCTGTTCAATGGTATTTTTTGCCTTTGTGCTCACAATACCCAAACGAACCCCTTTTCCCTTTAACCCTTTTAACAGTTCCACTGCACCAGGCAGCAATACCGTTTCCTCCAGCATTCTGGGTCTTGCCATCTCTACAAAATATTTGCGAAAGAGGGCACGATGTCCTGCATCATAATCCCCAGTTAAATTGGAATAGGCGTCCTCCAACAGATAGCCAATGGTTCCTCGCACTGCCTCTCGCTCTGGCTTTGGTTGCCCTAATTTTTGAAAGGCATGTTCAAACCCTGCCACAATGGCATCGGTAGAGTCTCCAAGGGTGTAGTCGAAATCGAAACAAACAGCAGAATAGATATTCATAGTCCTTTCTCCTCACATAAAAGTACCTGGGTGCAGTTGGTTGGTCCTATCATCTTTCAATTTCAAAAATATGCAAGTTTTCTATTTGCGCACTGCATTTTCGAGTATAGCACAACTTTGCTGCAATTACAATTCCATCTTCTCATTTTTTGTATTATTTTATGGCATTATGTAAGATGTTTTAAAAAACAACGTCCCCTGTGGGTTGGATGACCCACAGGGGACTTGTACTTCGTCTAATTAGAGGGATGCAATGGCATCCTGTTCCAGTGTCTGAATCCCTCTTGCGGCCAGCGCCGCCGTTGCAGTAGCCTCATCTGCAACACGGAAAATCATGTAGGCGTGGTCTACACTTTTCCCACCTAAGAAGGCATACATATACTCAATGTTGACTTTGGCATCTGTCAGCACCTGAAGCACCCGGTTCAATCCGCCAGGCACATCAGGGATAGCTACACCCACTACAGGGGTCAGGCTGTGGACATAGCCTGCATCTTTCAGTACTGTGGTTGCCTGATAGACATTGTCCACAATCATACGCACAATTCCAAACTCGCTGGTTTCTGCCAGAGACAGAGCACGCAAGTCCACCTGATGCTGTGCCAGCACACCAGTCAGACCATACAAGGCACCAGGGGTATTTTCCACAAAGACAGAAATTTGCTTAATGCTCATGCTTCCTACCCTCCTTAAATCTTACGCTTGTCAATTACACGCACAGCCTTGCCCTCGCTGCGGACAATGGATTTTGGGGCAACTAGCTTTACCTTGGCAGCCAACCCCAACAGGGAACGCATCCCCTCCACCAGTTCTCTCTGGCGACGTTCAATTTCACCCATGTTATCAGTAAACATTTCTGGGGTCATTTCTACCTGTACTTCCAGGGTATCGGTAGATTTGACACGGTCAACAATAATCTGGTAGTTGGCAGAATAGCCATGGTTGAGCAACACGGTCTCAATTTGAGAGGGGAACACATTGACACCACGAATAATGAGCATATCATCACTGCGCCCCATTGGCTTGCTCATTTTGACAAAGGTACGACCACAGGAGCAAGTTCCCCTGTGAATGACACCAATATCACGGGTACGATAGCGCAGCAAGGGGAATGCCTGACGGGTAATACAGGAGAACACAATCTCTCCCTGTTGCCCCTCTGGCAGTACCTCTCCTGTCTCGGGGTCAATGATTTCAATGATAAAATGGTCTTCATTGACATGCATACCCTGTTGCGCAGAACACTCATAGGCTACACCTGGTCCCATAATTTCAGTCAGCCCATAGATATCATAGGCCTTAATGCCCAGCTTTTCTTCAATATCTTTGCGCATCTCCTCGCTCCATGCCTCTGCGCCAAAAATACCAGCCTTTAATGGAATGTCTTTTCCAGTCAGTCCCATTTCATGAAGGGTCTCACCAATAAATGCCGCATAAGAAGGAGTACAGCACAGCACAGTAGAGCCGAAATCCCGTAGAATGGTGATTTGTCTCTGGGTATTACCAGAAGATACAGGAATCACAGTTGCCCCCAGTTTGGTTGCGCCACCATGCAGTCCCAAGCCACCTGTAAACAGACCATAGCCATAGGAAATATGTACCTTATCCTCCTCTGTTGCACCCACTGCCACCAACTGACGGGCAACAATGTCATCCCAAATGTCCAAATCCTCTCTTGTGTAGCCTACCACAATTTGCTTGCCTGTGGTACCAGAGGAGGCATGGAGACGGACCACATCTTTCATGGGAACTGCAAACAGCCCATAGGGGTAGGTGTCTCTCAGGTCTTTTTTGTAAGTAAAGGGCAGCTTGTACAAATCATCGACAGATTGAATATCCTCTGGCTTCACACCTTTGTCATCCATCAGCTTTTTGTAGTAGGGTACATGGTCATAGGCATGTCTCACCTGTTTGACCAGTCTCTCATCCTGCCATGCACGAATCTGTTCCCTAGATGCACATTCAATTTCTGGTTGGTAATATCTCTCCATTGGTATCTCTCCCTACTGTTCCCAAAATCAGGCATTTTTACCCAGTTCAAAGGCTTTCTTGTTCAGTTCAAGGAATTTAGTGGGCACACATGCCTCGATGGACTTCTGCCATGCTTCCTCTGGCAGGTCAAAATAGTGAGACAGACGCCCCATCAGCACAATATTCACTGCCTTTGAAGACCCTGCTTCCTCCGCAAGGGCAAGACAATCCAGTGCATCTACCTTTATCCCTTTGGCACGCATTTTCTCCACCAGATTTTCTGGATACTGGGCTGCCCCAGTAATTACAGGCATGGGGTCAATCTGCTGGGTACTGGTGACAATCTGCCCATTGGGGCGCAGATAGTTGAGCCAGCGTGCAGCCTCCAGCAATTCAAAGGATACAATATAATCAGCTTCTCCCTTGTCAATCACTGGAGAGTTTACCCTATCTCCATATCGTACATAGGTGACAACGCTTCCGCCACGCTGGGACATGCCATGCACCTCTGATACTTTCACATCATAGCCCTGTTCCATCAACAGATGCCCCAACAGCTTACTTGCCAACAGGGAGCCCTGTCCACCTACACCAACAATCATAATATTTTTGGTTGCCATGTTTTAACCCTCCTTGCCAGTGCTTTCAAATGCCCCAACTGGGCAGAGCTGCTCACACACACCACAGCCCACACACAGGGTACTGTCTACATGTGCCTTTCCATCCCGAATAGAAATGGCAGGGCAGCCAATTTTCATACAGGATTTACAGCCCACACACTTTTCCTCATTCACCACCAGAGGGGGATTATGTTTTACATATTTCAACAAAGCACAGGGGCGGCGGCTGATAATGACAGAAGGCTCTGGATCTGCTAGCTCCTCTTTCACTGCCTCATCACATTCTTTCAGGTTGTATGGGTCCACTACCCGTACACGCTGGAATCCCATAGCACGGCAGAGCTGTTCCAAATCAATTTTTCCGGCAGGGTCCCCCTTAATGTTGTAACCAGTGGTGGGGTTGTGCTGGTGCCCAGTCATACCGGTGATGGAGTTATCCAAAATAATCACAGTAGAGTTGGATTGGTTGTATGCAATGTTGGCAAGACCAGTCATACCGGAGTGCATAAAGGTGGAGTCGCCAATAACTGCCACAGTTTTACCCTCGCTCTCCTGACCTAGTGCCTTATTAAAGCCATGAATTCCACTGATGGAAGCACCCATACACAGGGTCATATCAATGGCAGACAGAGGAGCCACTGCACCCAAAGTATAGCATCCGATGTCACCCATTACGGTACACTTATTCTTATTCAGTGTGTAGAAAAGACCACGGTGGGGACAGCCTGCACACATCACAGGGGGACGTGGTGGGATAGCATCCTCTAAACTAACACCCCGATGGACAGTACCACCCAACTTTTCAGCCACCAGATTCTGTGAAAACTCATCCTCCATAGGCAGAATATTTTTCCCTGAAACCTTCAATCCCAACTGGCGGCAGTGATGTTCAATGATGGGGTCCAGCTCCTCCACCACAATCAGATGGTCTACATGGGAGGCAAAATCCAGAATCAGCTTCACTGGCAAGGGGTGTACCATACCCAACTTCAATACAGAAACGGTATCTCCAAAGACCTCTTTTACATACTGATAACAGGTGCTGGATGTAATAACTCCCATCTCTGTGCCACCCAACTCCATGCGGTTCAAGTCACAGTGTTCTGCATACTCTGTCAGTCTGCGTGTTCTGTCCTCCACAAAGGGGTGACGGCGTTTTGCATTGCCTGGCATCATCACATATTTGGCAATGTTCTTTTCATAGGGCTTTTGGGGTGTCCCTGCCCGCTCCCCAGTGTTGACAATGGATTGGGAATGTGCCACACGGGTACACATCTTCAGCAACACGGGGGTGTCGAACTCCTCTGAAATTTCATAGGCACGTTTGGTAAATTCCAGTGCCTCCTTAGAATCTGCTGGCTCCAACATGGGTATTTTTGCACCAATAGCATAGTGGCGAGAGTCCTGCTCATTTTGAGATGAGTGCATACCAGGGTCATCTGCCACTGCAATCACCATACCAGCGTTGATTCCTGTATAGGATACGGTGAACAGTGGGTCAGCTGCCACATTCAATCCCACATGCTTCATACCACAGAAGGAACGTTTCCCTGCCAGTGCGGCACCAAATGCCACTTCCATGGCCACCTTTTCATTGGGTGCCCACTCACAGTATATCTCATCATACTTGGCTGCTTCCTCTGTGATTTCTGTACTGGGGGTTCCTGGATAGCTGGAAACCACGGCACACCCTGCCTCGTACAAACCACGGGCAACTGCTGCATTACCCAACATAAGTTGTTTCATTTTGAATCTTCTCCCTGCTTTTGGTTTTCTATTTTTGAAAAAGTGTGGCAGTCCTCATTCTGCCACTTCTTTTACCTGATCCAATCCCTCACGGGTGATAATCTCCTGAATGACCCCACCTGCCCCATTCTCCAGAAGGGACCTGCGCACACGGCTAATGGTAGCACTGCTTGCCCCCGTCCTCTCCAAAATATCCAGATAGACAAGCCCCTGCTGTAAATACACTGCTACATCAAAGCGTTGTTCCATGGATTGCAGCTCAGTTGGAGTACACAGATCCTCAAAAAAACGGCGGCATTCGTCCAAATCTTTCAATTTTAAGATGGTCTCATAAAGAGCCATGCTATGTTCCTTTCGCTCTGTCTTTGCCATATGACAACTCCTTCCTGATCTGCTGGCTACACCAGTTGATATGCTATCTCTTAGGGCGGATAGGAAGCCTACTGTATATGTTAACACATTAAAGCGTTGAGGTAAACACTTTATGGCATAAATTTTTTCTAAATTTTCCCCTGCCATTCTGGGGAGAAACTACTTGACAGAATAGAGAAAGTGCTGTATTCTACTTTAGTGGTTTAAAGGTTAAAACCGTTGAAGTATTGAGAGAAGGGAAGGGGTAACCGTGCCAATTACAGATTTGTTAGAGAGAAACAGCAAGCTATATGGCGATGAGGTGGCACTGGTAGAAATCAATCCTGAAGTGCAGGAGACACAGAGGGTCACATGGAAGGAATATGAATTGATTCAACCTTCCTCTACTGCCCCCTACCGTAGAGAAATTACCTGGTCCATTTTTGATGAAAAAGCCAATCGGGTTGCCAACCTCCTACTGGGGAGAGGCATCAAAAAGGGACAAAAGGTTGCTATTTTGTTAATGAACGGGCTGGAGTGGCTGCCCATTTACTTTGGGATTTTAAAGGCTGGGGCTGTGGCTGTACCTTTGAATTTCCGCTATACTGCGCAGGAAATTGAATATTGTGTAAAACTGGCTGATGTGGACATTTTGTTTTTTGGTCCTGAGTTTATTGGACGTGTGGAAGATATTGTCCCATCCGTTGGCAAAGAACGTTTATTATTTTTTGTAGGTGATACCTGTCCCACTTTCGCCGAGGACTACCACCGAGCAACTGCAAATTGCTCCTCTATGGCTCCCAAGGTGCTTGTCGATGATGCAGATGATGCAGCCATTTACTATTCCTCTGGTACGACTGGTTTTCCCAAAGCGATTTTACTACGCCATTCCTCTTTGCTTCATGCTGCACGTATGGAGGCAATGCACCATGAGACTACCCATGAGGATGTGTTCCTGTGTATTCCACCCCTCTATCATACTGGTGCCAAAATGCACTGGTTTGGTTCTCTTTTTACAGGTGGAAAGGCTGTTTTGCTGAAAGGGAACACACCCAAAGCTATTTTTGATGCTGTATCCAGAGAACATTGTACCATTGTCTGGCTGTTGGTGCCTTGGTGTCAGGATATTTTGGCTGCCCTGGACCGTGGCGAGTTGTCTATGGATGACTACACCCTATCTCAGTGGAGACTGATGCACATAGGAGCACAACCAGTACCCCCATCCCTCATCAAACACTGGATGCAATACTTCCCACATCACAAATATGATACCAACTATGGGCTGTCTGAGTCCACTGGTCCGGGCTGTGTCCATCTGGGTATGGACCATCTGGACAAAGTTGGAGCCATTGGTGTGGCTGGATATGGCTGGGAGTTAAAGATTGTAGACGAGGATGGAAACACTGTTTCACAGGGAGAAGTAGGTGAGCTGTGTGTCAAAGGTCCCGGCGTTATGGTGTGTTATTACCATGATGAAGCGGCTACCAATGCGGTTTTACAGGATGGCTGGCTTCATACTGGAGATATGGCAATGCAGGACAAGGATGGATTCTATTTCCTGGTTGACCGTAAAAAAGATGTGATTATTTCTGGCGGTGAAAACCTATATCCTGTCCAAATTGAGGATTTTCTATCTGCCTACCCCAAAGTACATGATGTAGCTGTCATTGGTCTTCCTGACCAGCGATTAGGGGAAATTGCTGCCGCTATCATCCAGGTTAAGGATGGTATGAATTGTACAGAAAGCGAAATCATTCAGTTCTGCACAGAGTTACCCCGTTATAAACGTCCTAGAAAAATTATTTTTGCAGATATTCCACGCAATCCCACCGGCAAAATTGAAAAGCCCAAGTTGAGAGAAAAATATTGTGGTGTCCGTCTTGTAGAAGCACAAAACCGTGCATGATCCAAAAATACCTTGCAACATGTATGTCGTTTACTATAAGGCAATCCATTTGAACGGCAGTATGTTAAAACAAAAAGGAGAGCTCCAAAAGTGGAGCTCTCCTTTTATTTTGTAATTTTTTCTTAACGTGCCAATACAAAAAGGTTATCCGCTGAGACAAAGTTAGAAATACTGTACAGCACAATCACGGTATCAATTTCATTTTGTGCCACATAGTCCTTTACACTGGTTAAATTCATTCTTGGGTCAAAGAGATGAATTTCTGAAAAATTCTGTGTCAGGAAGGGTGCAAGGCTATCTGTATAGGAATCTCGAATAATGAGCACCTTGGGGGCATCTGTCAACTGGGTTTCAATCACACATAGGGGTTGATTGCCACCCAAAAAAGAGGAATACTTGTCTTTCACTTCCAAATAGCTGTCCACATATAATGTGCTGTCCACTGGGGTTCCCTCTGGATAGGCTGTGACCTTTAGCCCATCCCCTGAAATATATCGGTCAATGTGGTCTGGTGCAACCCATCGCACCCCTGAGGTAGAGAAAATAGTTCCATAAAAGTCCTCTGAAACTGTCACCTTATTTTCCTCATCCAGTGGCAGGGCTGTCATACCCAAAGACTGCATGATGGCTTCATAGCCGTAATATGCACCCAAACTGGTCCAGTGGTGGTCGGTACGGTAATAAATTTCCTCTTGATTGTGATTGTTCAGATTGGTATATAAGTCAATGGTGTGAGTCTGCACCTGCTCATATAACTCTGTGATAATTTCCAGTTCATCTGCGGTAGGTGCACCTTTTGGCAGCCTGTCCTGCCAGATGGCAGCAGAGGAGGGAATCAACCCAAAATAGACCGAAATATCCACATTATTGACCAGTTGATTGACATATCCTGCATTTTTTTCCAATTGTTCCTCATCTGGTTCTTGCAGACGGTTAATGAGTGTTTCCTGACTACCCAGATAGACCCCGTTGTTCTCCTTTTTTCCACTGAGCCGTTCACACCATGCCTTCCATTCCACCCACAGGTCACGCCCTATCACATGGTCATTGATATACTTTTCTGCATTGGTCATGAAGGAGCCGTCTAACACAGTTTCTACTGATAACTTGGGGGGCTTTGCCAAATATCTGTTTTCCAGTTCAGAGAATTCCTGTTCTGGTGCAGTCACACTGTTCACCACAGTACCCACAAAAATACCACCTACAAACAGGGAAAATAGCAAAACCAGAAATATGCTGTATTTCTTATCCATATTGCACCTGCTTTCTTAGAATCGGAAATACAAGAAGGGATTGTAAGTGCCGTCCACCAGATAGGCGGTACAAATCACCAAACCTGCTAAAATCAGCACTGCACCCACTCCATTGGCAACCTTTCGTGGGACAGAGCGGTATAGTGCCACCCCTGTGGGAGTGGATGCAATGGCAGCCACACACAATACAGGCAGATAGCTGGTCAAATAGTACCCAAATGTGTCATCTGCCAGTGGCACACCACCCAATCCAAACATTACCTTGAGGTAGCCGCCCAGTTGACCAAAATCTTCTATGGCGAAAATACCCCAGCTGACTAAAATCAGAAACAGGGCATACACATGCTGGAGCACCTTTGGAAACCGTTCCAGCCGCTTTAACAGCCATAACTTTTCCACCATCAAAATTGCCCAGAAATATAGCCCCCAGATGAGAAAATTCCAACTGGCTCCATGCCAAATGCCTGTGGCTGCCCATACCACCAACAAATTAAAAATTTGTCGTCCCTTTGAGCAGCGGTTTCCTCCCAGAGGAATATAGAGATACTCTTTAAACCAGGTGGAAAGGGAAATGTGCCACCTTCTCCAAAACTCTGTAATGGATCTTGAGATATAGGGATAGTTAAAGTTGGGTAGAAATTCAAATCCAATCATACGCCCCAGTCCTACCGCCATGTCGGAGTAACCAGAGAAGTCAAAGTAAAGCTGGAAGGCAAACGCCAAAACGCCCAGCCATGCCCCTGCAACGGTCAACTCTCCCACTGCCATTGCCTTATAGCTGTCCCAAAGCATTCCCACATTGTTGGCAATCAGCACCTTTTTGCCCATGCCAATCATAAACATCTGGACACCAGATGCAAATTTCTCCACAGACGTGATTCGTTGGTCAATCTGGTCGCCTAAGTCCTTATACTTGATAATGGGTCCTGCAATCAGTTGGGGAAACAGTGTGACAAAGGTACCAAAGTTAATAATATTTTTCTGTGCTCTGGCATCTCCACGGTATACATCAATAGTATAACTCATGGTTTGGAAGGTGTAAAAGGAAATGCCTATGGGCAAATGGACACCCAACACTGGTACAAAGGTCAATCCAATCGCCTGCAAGGAACCCGCAATAAAATCCCAGTATTTAAAAAACAGCAACAGTGCCAGATTGGACACAATGGAGGACGCCACCGCCATTTGGGCATGTCGTCGCTCTCCTTTGGCAAGAAATTTCTCCACCAGCAGACCGTGGGTGTAGTCTATGGCTGTGGAGAGAAGCATAATGGCAACATAGAGCTGTTCGCCCCAGAAATAGAAAAAGAGGGAGGACAGCAAAATAACTCCATTCCTCAGTTTTCTGGGTACAACATAGTAGACCAGCAATGTGATCACCAGAAAGTAAAATAAAAAGGTAGGTGTGGAAAAAACCATCTGCCCATCCTCCTGTCTCAGTACAATCAGGTGAGTAGAACACATCTACCCACCTGTCAAAAGTTTATTAAAACAGTGCATTAAAATCGTTCACAATGGCATCACAGTCAGTTCCAACTACCATCATCACATAGTTGCCATTGGACACCACACGGGAATTTTCCTCCCAAATCTGGGTGGGTTCTGGATACCATGCACCACCAGGACCATTTCCATCGCCTACCATATAGTCAATGCGTGCCTGGAAAATTGCCTTTACCTTGTCCACATCCCCTGCATCCTTCACCTGTACCAGAGCAATTTCACCATTGTTCATAGACATAAAGTTCACATATACCTCTGTCTGCTCCATAGCAATGGCACTGAGTCCAGCATAGTTATTATCCATAATAGTGGAATCTGCCTTGGAAAGGTTGGGCATCTCATAACTGGAAATTACACTATTATAGAAATCAGCCAGATTTACCTGCCCATCAGAGGGGGTACTGCTGGAACTTCCAGACCCAGAACTACTGGAACCGGAGCTGCTAGAGCTGCCAGAACCAGTGGAGGAATCTGTGTTGCCACCCTCAGATGGTGTTTCAACCTCAAACTTACAACGCACAATACAGGTGGCTTTTAGATCCCCTGCTGTCACAGTAATCTTTGCAGTGCCAGGGGCAACCGCAGTTACCTTTCCTGTCTCGTCCACAGTAGCCACTGCCTCATTGCCAGACTGGAAGGTCACTTTTGTGCCATCTGCCACTCCCTGTACAGTTGGTTTCAGGGTATGGCTGGAACCTGCCTGAAACAGGGAAAAATCTGTGGTATCCAATGTGAGGGATGCCTTCACCTGTGGTTCTTCCACAGGCTTTTCCTCAGAGGAATCTGCTGGCTGTTCCTGAGACACATCTGGAACAGACACACTCTCATCTGGATTGGATGTACTGACATCTGGGGTACTCATGTCTGGTGTGGAACTACTGCCCTGACTGGTGACATCCTGACTGGATGCAATCCCACTTTCTGTGGACTGACTGCTGTTGTTCTCTTTGTTGGACCCACAGGCAACCAGTAGAGATGCTGACAGAGCCAGAGATATGATCATTGCATAGGTACGACGTTTCATATAAAATTCTCCTTATTCTCAAAGTAAATGGAACATCATAAATTGCTTGTTCTGTTTCTGTTGGACGATGACTTTCTAAAAAAGTTCCATGTCCCTTTCAGAACACTTTCAAAGCCGCACTATTATACCAGTTGTTTTTTGAAAAAGCCAGTATTTTTCCTTGACAGAATCTTCCCTTTGTTGTATCATGAACACATGAACAGTTATTCATATGTTAGGTGATGTAGTATGGAATCAAATCAACCCCTCTGCTGTGATACCACAGAAATTCATATGGACTTGGTGGAGCAGGTACGCAGCCAGCTTCCACAGGATGAAATTCTGTATGATTTGGCAGAACTATTTAAAATCTTTGGAGACAGCACACGCATTAAAATTTTGTATGCACTTCTGGAGTCAGAACTGTGTGTCTGTGACTTGGCAAAACTGATGGAAGTGAGCCAGTCAGCCGTATCCCATCAGCTTCGGGTTTTGAAGGGCAGCAAATTGGTCAAGTTTCGTCGTGAAGGCAAGGTATTATACTATTCCTTGGCGGATGACCATGTTTTGAGTATTTTGAATCAGGGCATGGATCATTTAACAGAATAATGTAAAAGGGAGTGTTAGGCATGAAATATGTATTTGAAATGGAAGATTTGGAATGTGCCAACTGTGCCGCAAAGATGGAGCGGGACATCAGCGTTTTACCTGGAGTTCACAAGGTTTCTGTGAATTTTCTGACCCAAAAAATGACACTAGAGGCGGAGGACAGCCAGTTGGATCAAATTTTAAAGCAGGCACAAAAAATCTGCAAAAAGTACGAGCCAGACTGCTGTATTGTAACAAAATGAGTAAAACAGAACAGACTTACAAACTAACCAAAAAGCAGAAAAAAGCGAGAAACCGCATTGTGATTGCAGGCAGTTTATTTTTGCTGTTTGCCCTGCTTCCCCTGTATGGATGGCTGAAATTTTTTCTGTATCTGATTCCATATGGTATCATTGGTTGGGATGTGTTGAAAAAAGCGGCACTTAATATCAAACAGGGGCAAGTTTTTGATGAGAACTTTCTGATGGCTCTTGCCACGGTTGGTGCATTTGGATGTGGGGAAACTGCTGAGGCAGTGGCAGTGATGCTGTTCTATCAAATTGGTG
The DNA here is from genome assembly GCA_944383165.1 of uncultured Oscillospiraceae bacterium. Classification (GTDB taxonomy): domain Bacteria; phylum Bacillota; class Clostridia; order Oscillospirales; family Oscillospiraceae; genus Lawsonibacter. The sequence continues at coordinate 63,459 of CALWON010000001.1, read as the reverse complement.
AATTGTTTCAAAGTGTTGCAGTGCATAGAAGCCGGTCTTCCATCGCTGCTCTGATGGATATTCGTCCCGACCACGCCAATGTGGAACGAGATGGCATTTTGATTGAAGTAGACCCCTCTCAAGTGTCACCTGGTGAACAAATTGTGGTAAAACCTGGCGAACGTGTCCCTCTGGATGGAATTGTGTTGGATGGTTCTTCCCAATTAGACACCTCCGCTTTGACTGGTGAAAGTTATCAACGCAATGTCCAGCCCGGTCAGGAAATTGTCAGCGGCTGTATCAATCTCACCGGTGTCTTACACATACAGGTTACTAATTCCTATGAGACCTCTACTGTATCCAAAATCTTAGAGCTTGTGGAAAACGCCAGCTCCAAAAAGGCAAAGACAGAACAGTTTATCACAAAGTTTGCCCGATATTATACTCCAGTTGTAGTCATCTCTGCACTTTTCCTCGCTTTTTTACCCCCACTGTTGGGCTTAGGTCCTGTTTTGATGTGGATACAACGCAGCCTGAATTTTTTGGTAGTGTCCTGTCCCTGTGCCCTTGTCATCTCTGTGCCCCTAGCTTTTTTTGGTGGAATTGGTGGTGCATCCAGAAATGGTATTTTAATCAAAGGCGGCAACTATTTAGAGGCGTTATCCCATGTAAAAACCATGGTATTTGACAAAACAGGCACATTAACTCTGGGGCATTTTTCTGTTTCCCAACTATACCCCTCCGCCTGTTCCTCTGAGGAATTGGTGGAACTTACTGCTTTGGCTGAACAGTTTAGTCCCCACCCCATTGCACAGGCTATTTTACAGAAATATGGAAAAACTCCTGATGCAAACCGTGTCTCCCATGTGCAGGAACTAGCAGGGCTGGGAATACAGGCAATTGTAGACGGGAAATCGGTGCTGGTGGGCAATGTCTCCCTGATGCAGCAACACCAGATTGAGGCAATTCCTTTGGAAAATCCCTTAGGCAGTGGTGTCTATGTTGCAAAGGATGGTCAATTCCTTGGTTCTCTTGTGGTAGAAGACCAAATCAAGCCACAGGCAAAAGAGGATCTCAGGCAATTAAAGGAACAAGGCATTTCCAAACTGGTGATGCTGACAGGTGATGGTGCTTCCATTGCAAATAAAGTCAGTTCCTATCTGGGTTTTGATGAGGTACACAGCCAACTGTTGCCTCAGGATAAGGTCTCCTGTGTAGAAACTCTGCTCCATGCCAAACAGGATGGGCAGTTACTTGCTTTTGTGGGGGATGGAATTAACGATGCTCCGGTTCTCTCCCGCTCCGATGTGGGAATTGCTATGGGTGCTATGGGCTCGGATGCTGCCATTGAAGCGGCAGATGTTGTATTGATGGATGACAGCCTGTCAGCACTGCCAAAAGCCCTCGCCATTGCCAAAAAGACCATGAGAATTGTAAGACAGAATATTGTCTTTGCTTTGGGTATCAAGTTACTGGTACTGGCTCTTTCTATTTTTGGTCATGCCAATTTGTGGTTGGCTGTTTTTGCAGATGTGGGGGTATCCATCCTTGCTATCTTAAATTCTGCAAGATTGCTCTATCAATCGTCAAAAAAATAACAGATGGGAGACATTCTCCCATCTGTTATTCGCCTTTACGGAATGGCAAATTTGTGATAGAATGATGCAATTCCCATGTATTGGAGGTGTGGTTGTTGGACATTACCCTTCAAACCCCATTGCTGGAGTTTCCCGGTGTGGGTGAGGTAAAGGCAAAAAAACTGGAGAAGTTGGGATTGTCAAAATGTGTTGATTTACTCAAATATTATCCCAGAGATTATGAAGACCGCAGTAAATTATATAACCTAACCGATGCACCTTTGGGAGAAAAAGTATGTATTTGCGCCACTGTGGCAGATCGCCCTGTGTATACTATGCTACGCAAAGGGCTTGACCTTGTGAAAGTTACAGTTATCAACGAAAATTCCCGTCTCTATCTCACTTTTTTTAATCAATACTATGTGGCACAGTCCCTCCACCCTGGGCAGGACTATATTTTTTATGGAGTAGTAGACCTGTCCAACGGTCGTTTTACAATGACCAATCCCATTTTTGAACCAGTCCACAAAACCTCTTTTACTGGCTGTATCATTCCAAAATATGCTCTCACCGCAGGCATTACCAATCATTTTCTCTGTTCTCTTGTGCGTCATGCCATGCCCTGTGCCAAAGATTTACCAGAGACATTGCCAAGACAGGTTCGACTTGACCACCAACTGGCACAGATGGAATTTGCCTGTCGCAATATTCATTTTCCTGAATCCTTTGAGGCAATGGAACTTGCCCGGCGACGTCTGAGTTTTGAGGAGCTGTTTTTTCTGTCTGCTGGTCTGACCATGCTAAAGGGGCGACGAACTGAAACTTCTGGCTATCCACTCTCTCCACAACTGATTGAGGAGTTTCTCTCTCTGCTGCCCTTTCCACCCACTGACGCCCAACTACGGGTGATGGAAGAAATTTTGCAGGATGTGACTTCTAAAAAGTCTATGAATCGGTTGGTGCAAGGGGATGTAGGCTCTGGAAAAACGGTAATTGCCGCCTTTGCTGCCTGGCTTGCCTGTAAAAGCGGCTTTCAGGCTGCCCTTATGGTTCCCACAGAGGTACTGGCTGAACAGCACTATCACTCCTTGTCCAGTTTGTTGTCCTCTACTGGAATTCGTCTGGGACTGCTCACTGGTTCTCTTACGCCTGCCAACAAAAAGAAGCTGCAAACTGCTTTGGCAAATGGTGAAATTGACTTTGTCATTGGCACACATGCCCTGATTTCTCCCAAAGTTTCCTTTCAACGGCTTGCTCTGATTGTAGCGGATGAGCAGCACCGCTTTGGCGTTGCCCAACGTGCCACTTTGGCAGGAAAGGCAAGCAACACAGAAACTCTGTCCCCACATGTTCTAGTGATGTCTGCTACCCCCATTCCCAGAACATTGGCACTGATTGTCTATGGCGATTTGGATATTTCTGTGATTGACCAACTGCCACCGGGGCGCACTCCCATTTCCACCTATGTGGTGGGTGAAGATAAGCGTGTACGCATGTATGGTTTCATTCGCAAACAAGTACAAGAGGGCAGACAGGTATATATTATCTGCCCCTCTGTGGAAGAACAGGAGCCATCCTCTGCCCCTTTTGCTCAATCTGCATCTGTGGAACGAAAGGCTGTCACCACATTTTCTACCACACTACAGACAGAGTGGTTTCCTGATTTGCGTATTTCCTATCTACATGGTAAAATGAAACCCAAGGAAAAAGAACAAATTATGCACTCCTTTGCTATGGGAGAAATTGACGTGCTGGTGTCTACCACTGTGGTAGAAGTAGGTGTGGATGTACCCAATGCCTCTCTCATTATCATAGAAAACGCGGAATGTTTTGGGCTAAGTCAGCTCCATCAGCTTCGTGGTCGTGTAGGACGTGGTCAATATGCCTCTTATTGTATTTTGATGACCAATACACGCAATTCTGACACCATGACACGTCTGAAAATTCTGGCAGGTTCCACAGATGGATTCCATATTTCAGAGGAAGATTTAAAACTACGGGGACCAGGTGACTTTTTTGGGCAACGGCAACATGGGCTTCCACAGATGGCACTGGCTGATTTGACCGGTGATATGCGGCTTTTGCGTCAGGCTCAGGATGCTGCCCGCTCCCTTCTGTCCACAGATCCCTCCCTCAGCCAACCAGACAATCTACCTGTTTTACAAGGGGTTCGTCGGCTTTTTGCTGATACACCAGATATATTTAATTGATCGGCAGAAAATCTGCCCAAAAAGAAAGGATGCTAACCCATGACCCATTTAGAAGAAGTCCAGTATTTACGCAGTAATCCTGATGGTGTACATTACAACTGTGCCCAATCCCTGCTCATTCCTTTTGCTCAGGAAGTTGGATTGACCAAAGAGCAGGCACACGCACTAGGTTCCTGCTTCGGTTCTGGTATGTTACATGGCTCTGCCTGTGGTGCCTTAAGTGCCGCTTTGATGCTAGCAGGCATGAAAGGATATGACACCAAAACTGCCACCACTCTCATTCAAAATTTCCGGAATGCCCATCGTGCCACTGACTGTACCACTCTGCTCACCTTTGCAAAAGAAGAAAATGTCCCCAAAAAACAGCACTGTGATGATTTGGTGCTGGAAATGGCAGAGCAACTGGAGACCCTCTTTACACAGAACTAAATAAAAACAGTCAAAAGCGGAAGTCCCGCCGGACTTCCGCTTTTGACTGTTTTGTGAGAAGGAAGGAATGGAAAATCGAGTTACAAAGGTTTTTCACGAACATGCCGATAAGAGCGGCATTCGACAGGTTCGTTAATTTTTTAACCTTTGGACAAGTAGAACTTTACCACCATTTCTGATAAAATACTATTCCCAAATTCATTATATGAAACATAACTATTTTATTATAGTTTTGGTCTAGTTCTTCTGTTTTGTGAATCTGTATAAAAATAGGAGTTTATTCATGAATCCTTTACAACAACTTTCCACACCGCTTTTACTCTGGTACCAAAAACAGGCTCGAAATTTGCCTTGGCGTACCTCCCCCACCCCCTACCATGTCTGGATTTCCGAAATAATGTTGCAACAGACTAGAGTTGCAGCAGTTTTGGGCTATTATCAGCGATTTTTATCCGCGGTTCCTACCATTGAAGCACTGGCACAGCTTCCAGAAGATGAGCTAATGAAATTGTGGCAGGGATTGGGATACTACAATCGTGCCCGCAATATGCAAAAAGCGGCTCAAATTCTCATGTCAGAATACGGTGGAGTATTCCCAAATAGTTATGACAAAATTCACAATCTCCCTGGTATTGGTGATTATACTGCTGGAGCTATTTGTTCTATTGCCTTTCATTTGCCTACACCAGCCGTAGACGGTAATGTTTTGCGTGTGGTTGCCCGTATCACAGGGGATGAAGGAGATATTTCTACCGCTGCCATGAAAAAAAAGGTCACAACTGCCCTGCAAACCATCATACCACTGGACAATCCCGGAAATTTTAACCAAGCTATGATGGAACTGGGTGCTACCGTCTGTCTGCCCAATGGTGCTCCTCTCTGTGATGAATGCCCTGCCTTTTCCTTTTGTATTGCAAGACAAAAGAACCTGACACACAAACTACCTGTAAAAGCCCCCAAAAAACCTAGAAAAATTGAGCATAGACAGGTCTATCTTCTCTTTTGGAATGGGCATGTGGCAATCCGGCAGCGTCCCAAAAAAGGACTGTTGGCTGGGCTTTGGGAGTATCCCAATGAACTGGATACACAGTCAGACCTGAACACATTACAGCCATACTGGCATGAAGCAGGCGCTGGAAAGCATATTTTCACCCATATTGAGTGGCACATGTCCGCCTTTTGGGCAGATACCAACTCTCCTGCCCTTCCATCTGGCTGGGTGTGGGCTGACTTGGAAGGGCTTGCCCACTCCTATGCCATTCCCAATGCATTTCAGGACTTCCAAAACTTCATTACCTCCCATCTACTCTCTATGGAGGTGCATCCACTATGATTTGCGCCATGTGTCCCAGACAATGCCATGCTTTGCGCAACAGCGATACAGGGCATGGGCACTGTCGTATGCCCAGTGTGCCAGTGGTTGCACGGGCTGCCCTTCACCATTGGGAAGAACCACCCATTTCTGGCACCACAGGCTCAGGCACCATCTTTTTTTCTGGTTGCTCTTTGGACTGTATTTTCTGTCAAAATGAAAAAATCAGTCACCAGGACTATGGAAAACAGATTTCAGTGGAGCGATTGCATGAAATTTGTCTTGCACTGGTGGCACAAGGGGCACACAACATCAATTTTGTCAATCCAACCCACTATGCCCATGTGATTTTGGAATTGTTGCAAACCCCTCTGCCTGTCCCCGTTGTGTGGAACTCTGGTGGTTTTGACAGCGTGGAAACCCTGCAAGCTCTCTCCGGTTCTGTTCAAATTTATTTACCAGATCTAAAATATGTGGATGCTTCCACCTCTTTACGCTACTCCAATGCCCACACCTACCCATCTGTTGCTATGGCTGCCATTCAAGAGATGGTACATCAGACAGGACCCTATCAACTGGATGGAAATGGGCTGTTGACACAGGGTGTCATCATTCGCCACCTCATTTTACCAGGTCAGGTATCACAGGCAAAACGGGTGATGGATTGGGTTGCAGACACATTTCCCCCTCACACTGTCCTCTTTTCCCTCATGAGCCAGTATACACCTTGGAACAATTTGGACACCATTCCTGAGCTGAACCGCCGTCTGAGGCATGGTGAAATCAACAGTGCTATCTCTTACATGCAGAATTTAGGGCTGGATGGCTTCTATCAGGAGAGGACCAGTGCCAAAGAGGAGTACACTCCCCCTTTTGACCTAACTGGAGTGTGAATTTTTGTGCATTTTGTCCTCTGTTCTTGATTTGTTCATAAAACTTCTTGGATTATTTGCAAAATATTCACATTAACTTCATGATTTCGTCTTAATTTTTGGGTATGATATGTGCGTACCCAGTAATCATACATTATCTCCCATTTCTCTCTCCTTTTACAACACACACAGACAAAAGACCTCGGTGTAAACCGAGGTCTTTTGTCATATTGCTAAGATACAGGTTGTTTTTCCAATTCAAACCGATAGCCAATCCCCCTCAATGTAACGATGCGGTCATTGTAAGGGAAAATCGCCCGTCTAATCTGCTTAATATGGGTATCTAAGGTGCGTGTGTCTTCTGGCAAGGAGCCTCCCCACACTGCATCCAAAAGTTTTTTTCTTGAAAACACTACATTGGGTTGTGCTGCCAATAGTACCAGTAAATCGAATTCTTTTGGGGTTAAATTTGCCAGAGTACCATTGACTGTCACCTGTCTTGATGGCAAATCAATGAGAATCCCATCCCGTTCAATTTGTCTTGGACATTGTACACAGGAAAGTGTGCCCCTTCTTAAAATTGCTGCAATTCTCAGCATCAATTCTCGACTGTTGAGGGGCTTATCCATACAGTCATCTGCACCTAATTCTAGTCCCCGTATTCGAGCAGATTCATCTGCGCCTTCTGTTAGAATCAGAATTGGAACCTGTGAAAAGCTGCGTACAGTCTGACAGACTGAATAACCGTCCACTCCATATAGCACTGTGGACAAAATGACAAAATCAAACCCTGTCTGCCTACAGAGGGCGATTGCAGTGTGACCATCCCCTGTTTCTGCAACCTCATATCCCTCCAGACGGGCGCACCGTCCCACCTCACTGCGTACAGCCATATCACAGTCTGCAATCAGGATATGTTTCATCTATAGTACCTCCTGTTCCAGGCGATACCCCATCTCACAAATTGTTCAGAAAGCATCATACACACAAGTTATCTAAGACCAATTCTCCCACACCTGTGGACAGTAACCTACCGTTGCCTGCTTCCCGTTGCGAACAATAGGGGTATTGAGCAGGGAAGGATCTTCAAACAGTTTCTCCATTTTTGCCTGTTCTGACGCCAAATATTGTACCAATGTATAGTCTGGATGTGTAGGGTCCAGCATTGCCTCCAATCCAACTGCCTGTTTTACACTATTCAATTCCCCACGGCTCATCCCATATTTTTTCAGGTCTACCATCTGTACCCGAATGCGTCTCTCCTTAAACCATCGCTCTGCCTTTTTTGTGTCAAAACTTTTTGATGTCCCGAAAATCTGAATGTTCATTCCTCATCCTCCACAAGAGAAAAGCGAGGACCTTGGTAACCATCCCGCTCTACCCACGCATTCCACATGGTGGCTGGCCGCACCCAGAGACCCTTCTCTCCATACAATGCCTGATACACCACCATAGGTTCCTTCGTCTCTGAGTGGGATGCGATCCCAATGACCTGATAGAGCCCCCCTTTGAAGTGGCGGTATCGACCCAATGGAATTTTATCCATATTGCCCCCTCTTTCCTGTATGTATTCTCATAGGAAGTATATCATATTTGTGTATTCATCACAAGTGTTCCAGCTGAAATTCAGTCAAATAGGAAACTATAACTAACACTTTTTCTCCCCATTCTATCTCAACCATCTTTGTGGTATACAGAATCCCAAAAGTATGGTATACTGTTACAGATTACTTCCTGAGATTTGCCCACAGTTGAGGTGGGCACATAAAGTTTTATTTATACGCGTGGGTTAAATACTTAGTTGCCCATTGCGTTTAAATCACACAGAGGACTTCCCTGTTGGTAGTATGACCAATCTGGTGTCCTTATGACACAGCTCCCTTTTAGAAAGACGAAGAAAACACAACATTCTCCAGACGAGGCAGGGTCTAGGAGAAGCTGTGTTCTTCGTCCGGTTTGCGTGCTGTTTTCTTAACAGGGCTGTTCTCTCTTAAAAATGATAAAAAAGGAGTTTGAATGGTATTATGGCTGAAAAACTAAAAATTATATCCTTGGGTGGATTGAATGAAATTGGCAAAAATCTCACCGTCTTTGAATATGGAAATGATATTGTAGTGATTGACTGCGGTATGGGATTTCCAGATGATGATATGTATGGTATTGATGTGGTGATTCCAGATGTAAGTTACCTCATCAAGAATCAGAGTAAAATCCGTGGCATTTTTATTACCCATGGGCATGAAGACCATATTGGCGCACTTCCCTACGTTCTGCGCTCCATCAATGCACCCATTTATGCCACACGAATGAGTGCAGGTCTCATTCAACTGAAATTGGAGGAACATCGTCTGCTCTCCAAAACCAAATTGATTACATGTGAAGCTGGCGATGTAGTAAAAGTAGGAAAATTCTCCATTGAATTCATCCATGTAAACCACTCCATTGCAGATGCAGTTGGATTTGCCATTCGCTGCCCATTGGGTGTGTGTATTCATACAGGCGATTTCAAAATTGATGCAACCCCCATTCAGGGTGGTATGATTGACCTTGCCCGTCTGGGTGCACTGGGAAATGAGGGAGTTCTTGCTCTGCTGGCAGACTCCACCAATGTGGAACGTCCTGGCTTCACACGCACAGAACGAAGTGTGGGAGCCTCTTTTGATGCACTGTTTAAGGGGTGTCAGGAGCGCATCATTGTCACTACCTTTGCCTCCAATGTAGACCGCCTTCAGCAAATTATTGATGTGGCTGCCCGCTACGGCAGACGGGTGGCCGTCACTGGTCGCTCTATGGAAAACGCTATGAAAGTGTCCACAGAACTGGGCTATATGAATATTCCAGATGGCATTTTGATGGACCTAAACCAAATTAAATCCCTGCCCAAGCATAAAGTCTGTATTATTACTACTGGCAGCCAGGGGGAAACTATGTCTGCCCTGTCCCGTATGGCGTTTTCTACCCATCGTCAGGTGGAAATTCTGCCCGGTGACCGCATTATTATGTCTGCCTCTGCCATTCCTGGCAATGAAAATTCCATTGGCAATGTGATCAATGAACTGTACCGCAAAGGAGCCGAGGTGCTCAATGAACGGGAACGTGCCCTGCATGTGTCCGGTCACGCCTGTCAGGATGAGCTGAAAATTATCCATGCCCTCATTAAACCCAAATACTTTATTCCCATTCACGGTGAACAGCGTATGCTGCAAATTCATGCCAAACTCGCCCGTGACATGGGGATGCCTGCCAACAATGTCATTATTTCTGACATTGGTCGGGTCATCGAAATCACTGCCAAGGGCTGTAAACTGGCCGGCACTGTCACCGCAGGCAAGGTATTTGTGGATGGCTCCGGTGTGGGAGATGTGGGCAGTGTTGTGCTGCGTGACCGCAGGCATCTGGCGCAGGACGGCATGGTTGTTGTTGTAGTATCCATGTCTGGTGAAGATGGTGCACTGGTTTCCGGTCCTGATATTATCACCCGTGGCTTTGTGTATGTAAAGGAATCGGAAGGTCTGATGGAAGAACTGCGTCAGGTGGCATTGGATGGGATTATGAATGTAGATGCCCGCTATGCTACTGATTGGTCAGCCATCAAACAGTCTGTCAAAAATGAGCTCTCCAGCTATCTCTATAAGAAAACCAAGCGTTCCCCCATGATTTTACCGGTTATTATGGAAGTGTAAGAAAACTGGGCACTGCCTCCGGCAGTGCCCAGTTTTGTAATTTTTGTATAAAAATAAACATATCATCTTGTAGATTTTATCAAATATAATCTTGATTTTTCATTGACAGAACGGCTTTTCTGGTGCTAACATAGGGGTGTAGACTTTATTCCTGTAAAGAGAGGAGTTCCGATTATGTATCTGTTTGCAGCATTCTTTTTTAGCTACTTTTACTTTTTTGGCTTCAGTGTCAAACAGGTAGAAGTGTTTTCTGCTGCACAGAATCGGCTTCCCTCCCCAGTGTAACTGGAATGATACGGGATGTTAAGAGCCTGTGGTGAAGAAGCACTTCACCACAGGCTCTTTTGTATTTTTATTCATTGGGAGTTCCCAGAAAGGACGTTTTCTATGGTTATCATTTTAAAACAAAGTGCCAGTGAGGCTCGCATTCGTGACTTGATTCAGTGGATTGAATCTCAAAATCTTCGTACCCATATTTCCTCTGGTGACTATGCCACCATCATTGGCATCATTGGTGATACCAGCCGTCTGGATGAGGAGCTGTTGTCCAGTCTGGATATTGTAGATGGCGTCAAGCGAGTATCTGAGCCATACAAAAGCAGTAACCGCAAATTCCATCCTATGGATTCTATCATTGAAGTCGGTGAGGAAAAAATTGGCGGCGGTCATTTTGCCATGATTGCTGGTCCTTGCTCTGTGGAGAGTCGTGAGCAAATTATTACTGTTGCCAAAAGTGTAAAGGCTGCTGGTGCTACCATGCTGCGTGGCGGTGCATTCAAGCCCCGCACTTCTCCCTACGACTTCCAGGGACTGAAGGCAGATGGCATTGATTTGCTGTTGGAAGCAAAGCGTGAAACTGGACTTCCCATTGTAACAGAAATCATGAACGCCAACCATTTGCCCCTTTTTGAAGACGTGGATGTGATTCAGGTTGGAGCACGCAATATGCAGAACTTTGAGCTTTTGAAGGAACTGGGCAAAACACAAAAACCCATTCTGATTAAGCGTGGTCTTGCCAATACCATTAAGGAACTGCTGATGAGTGCAGAATATGTAATGGCTGGTGGCAATAGTAATGTGATTCTCTGTGAGCGTGGCATTCGTACCTTTGAAACTGCCACACGCAACACCTTGGATCTGTCCGCAGTTACTGTGCTCCATGAACTGACTCACCTTCCTGTTGTAGTTGACCCCAGTCACGCCACAGGAGTAGCCCGGTATGTAAAGCCTATGGCACTGGCTGCCGCTGCCTGTGGAGCAGATGGTCTGATTATTGAGGTACACAACGACCCTGCCCGTGCCCTGTGTGATGGTCCTCAGTCTCTGCGCCCGGAACAATTTGAAGATGTGGCAGAGGCAGTTCGTCAAATCCGCACCATTGTTTGCCCTCAGCAGTAAGGAGGTATCCCATGATTGTTGGTGTAGCTGGACTTGGTCTGATTGGCGGCTCCCTTGCAAAAGCCTATGAAAAAAGCGGTGCAACGGTATATGGCTACGATGGCAACCGTGTGGTGCAGGATTTTGCTAAACTGCAAGGCACACTCAGTGGAGATTTGGATGAAAACACTATTTCCACCTGTGACTTGCTGTTGATTGCCCTTTATCCAGAAATTTCTGTGGATTATCTGGAACGAATTGCCCCCTACATCTCCCCCACCACTTTAGTCATGGACTGTTGTGGTGTCAAACGTGAGATTTGCCGTGTTGGTTTTTCTCTTGCGGAACAGTATGGTTTCACATTTGTAGGCGGTCATCCCATGGCAGGCACACAATATTCTGGCTTTGCCAACAGTAAGGCAGACCTATTTCAGGGGGCACCTATGGTCATTGTCCCCCAAAATCGGGATGACATTATGCTGCTGGATCGGGTGAAAAAAATGTTAGCTCCTGCCGGTTTTGCCCATCTGACTGTGACGACAGCAGAACATCACGATGAGATGATTGCTTATACCTCCCAGATGTGCCACATTCTATCCAATGCCTATGTCAAAAGCCCCCGTGCACAAATGCACAAGGGATACTCCGCTGGCAGTTACTTGGACTTAACCAGAGTGGCATGGCTCAATGAACACATGTGGACAGACCTGTTTTTGGAGAATCGGGACTATCTTCTGACAGAGTTGGATCAGGTGATTGGTGCTTTGCAGGAATATCGCACTGCGCTGGAACAGGGCAATGGGGACCGGCTGTGTACCCTGTTGGCTGAGGGTCGAATTTGCAAAGAAAAGGTGGATGCAGAATGAAAAAGACATTGATGGTTGACTTGCCTGGTCGCTCCTATGAGATTGAAATAGAGCGTGGCTTACTGTCTTCTGTTGGTTTACACTGTAAAAAGCTGCTACCCAAAGCACAGCGGCTGTTTGTTGTTACCGACCAGACTGTCTATGACCTCTATGGCGCACAGGTCAACACATCTCTCCAAAATGCAGGCTTTGCTGTCCATATCTCAGTTGTTCCTGCTGGAGAGTCCTCCAAATCCACAGAACATCTGGTATCATTGTGGGAAGAAATGATGTCTTTTGGACTCACCCGCACTGACGCTGTCATTGCGTTGGGCGGTGGTGTTGTGGGGGATTTGGCAGGTTTTGCAGCCGCCACCATTTTACGTGGCGTTGCCTATGTTCAAATTCCCACTACACTGCTCTCCCAAGTAGATTCCTCTGTTGGCGGCAAGGTGGCGGTGGACTTACAGGCTGGCAAAAATCTGGCTGGCGCATTCTGGCAGCCTAAATCAGTATTTATCGACCCCAATGTATTGCAAACCCTGTCAGATGCCACATTCTCCGACGGCATGGCAGAAGTGATTAAATATGGGTGCATTGGAAATGCAGATTTCTTTTCTTTTTTGGCTCAGTGTGGCGGTCGTTCTGGTGTGATGGCTCACATTGAGGAAGTAATTTATACCTGTTGTGACCAAAAAAGACAGGTGGTTTTACAGGATGAGCGAGATACTGGACTGCGTATGACCTTAAATTTTGGGCACACCATTGGTCACGCCTTTGAGCTGGCTGGTCACTATGTGACCTACACCCACGGTCAAGGGGTTGCAGCGGGTATGTGCTGTGCCATTGATTTAGGCATTGCGTTGGGTATTACTCCAAAGGAAATCAAACCGATGGTCACTTATATTTTGGAGCAGTACCATCTGCCCACACAAATTCCCTGTTCCTGGTCTATTTTAGAAGAAGCAGTTGGACTGGATAAAAAGCGTTCTGGCAATCAGATTACTTTAATTTTATTAGAGCAGTTGGGTCATGCAATTCCCTACTCTATGAAAAAAGAACAACTTCTGGAGCTTTTGGCTCCAACATTCAGGAGGTGAGCCCTTTGGATTTGACCATCCATCCCCACAAATTGTCTGGTACTCTTACCATCCCACCCAGCAAAAGTCAGGCGCACCGTCTTCTTTTAGCAGCAGGGTTGTCTCAAAAAATCTGTACCATTTCCAATTTGTCTTTTTCTGAGGACATTTCTGCTACTCTCTCCTGTTTGCGTGCTATGGGCATTCCATTCCAACAGGGTTCTGACTATGTCACACTGTCTCCCCATCAAAGCTACACTTCCAAACCGCACTTTGACTGTGGGGAATCTGGTTCCACGCTGCGTTTTTTCATTCCCATTGCACTGGCTCTGTGCGGTGGTGGTACCTTTACAGGGCGTGGACGGTTGATGAAACGTCCACAGACCCCCTATCAAACCCTATTTGAAAACCAGGGAATCTTGTGGCAGCAGGAACAGGACATACTTACACTACAGGGGCAATTAACCTCTGGTTCCTACTCGCTGCCTGGGGATGTATCCAGTCAATTTGTCACTGGTCTTTTGTATGCGCTTCCCCTGTTGGATGGAGATTCTGAACTGATTTTGACCAGTGCATTGGAGTCCCGTGGCTATGTAGATTTGACCTTGGACACCCTTTCTACCTTTGGGATTGAGATTGAGGAATCTTCCACTGGTCATTTTAAAATCAAAGGCAATCAAACCTATCAGGCACAGAATCAGACCGTAGAAGGGGATTGGTCTCAGGCTGGATTCTGGTATGCAGCCAATTTTTTAGACAATCAAGTGACCTTACAGGGTCTGAATACCACCTCCAAACAGGGAGACAGACAGGTGGCACAGCACTATTGGACACTGGCAAGACCAAACTCCACCGTAGATCTGGATGTATCCCAATGCCCCGACCTTGTTCCACCTCTGGCACTGATGGCTGCATTGCGCTCCGGTACCACCCATCTTGTCAATGCAGCCAGATTGCGCATGAAAGAAAGTGACCGTCTCCATACCGTTGCGATTACTTTAAATGCTCTTGGTGGGCATGTAGAGGAACAGACAGATTCGTTGACCATTCAAGGTGTCAGTCATTTTTCTGGTGGTGTCACCATAGATTGTTGCAATGACCACCGGATTGCTATGATGGCTGCCATTGCTGCTACAGTATGCCAACAGCCCATTACCTTAACAGGGGCAGACTGTGTCAAGAAATCTTATCCAAATTTCTGGGCACATTATCAACAACTGGGAGGGGTTTTGGATGGCTTCTTATTGGGGTAAACACATTCACATTTCTATTTTTGGGCAATCCCATTCTACTGCCATTGGTGTTACCATAGATGGTTTGCCTGCTGGCGAATCCATTGATTTGGATGCCCTCTCTTTCTTTCTGAAACGTCGAGCCCCCGGCAACAGCTCTTTCTCCACCCCTCGTAAAGAGGCTGACTTCCCTGAGTTTTTGTGTGGTATGGTGAATGATATTACCTGTGGGGCACCACTGACCGCAATGATTCACAACACAAATACACGCTCTCAGGATTACTCCAAATTAAAGGACTGTCCCAGACCTGCCCATGCAGATTACACTGCTCACATGAAATATAGAGGCTATCAGGATGTAGCTGGTGGCGGTCATTTTTCCGGCAGATTGACTGCTCCACTGTGTATTGCAGGTGGTATTTGTCTGCAAATTCTGTCCCGCTATGGAATCGAAATCGGGGCACACATCGCCTCTGTTGGTTCTGTGTTTGATACCCCCTTTTCTCCTCTGGGAGAAACTGAAGATACCTTTGCACAACTTAAATCATCCTCTTTCCCTGTCATGGACGAAAAAACAGGAACTGACATGAAGGCTGTCATTGAGACTGCCCGCAATCAAGGGGATTCTGTGGGCGGCGTGGTAGAGTGTATGGCAATGGGGCTACCTGTGGGGCTTGGAAATCCCATGTTTGAAGGCTTGGAAAGCCGCCTTGCCTCTATGCTGTTTTCTATTCCAGCGGTAAAGGGTGTAGAGTTTGGGGCAGGCTTTGAAAGTGCCACATTGTTTGGTTCTCAAAACAACGACCCATTCTATCTGGACGGTTCTACAGTTCGCACCCGCACCAATCACAGTGGCGGTATTTTGGGTGGAATTTCCAATGGAATGCCCCTTCTGTTGCGTGCAGCTTTTAAGCCAACCCCATCTATTTCCAAAGAACAACAGAGCATCAGCCTGTCCCAACAAAAGAACATTCCATTGAATATTGTGGGACGTCACGACCCCTGTATTGTGCCTCGTGCAGTTCCTGTGGTAGAAGCAGCTGTGGCCATTGTGCTGCTGGATGCCCTGCTTGACCGCAATACAGACCAAATCAACAAAACAAATTGACTTTAGGAGGTAATTCCCATGAATGAAGAACTAAATCGCCTGCGTGAACACATTGACTCCATTGACAAGCAGATGGTTGACCTGTTTGTAGAGCGTATGGGGGTATCAAAAGATATTGCTGCCTTTAAAAAAGCACACCAGATGCCCACCTTAGATGCTGGGCGTGAACGCGCCCTTCTTTCCCGTGTGGCTCAGCAGGCTGGGGATGAATTTTCTGACTACGTTCAATCTGTTTACCGCAGCATTTTTGCGGCTGGTCGCTCCTATCAAAATTTTTGTAACCAGACCCCATCGCCTATTTGGGATGTCATTTCTCAGGCTGTGACCAACACACAAAACCTGTTTCCACAACGTGCCTCAGTGGCCTGTCAGGGCATTGAGGGTGCCTATTCCCAGATTGCCTGCGACAGCATGTTCAAGTCCCCAAATATCCTGTATTTCAGCACCTTTGAGCATGTATTTCGTGCAGTAGAAACGGGTATGTGTCAATACGGTGTACTTCCTGTGGAAAACAGCTCCGCTGGTTCTGTAAATGTGATTTATGACCTGATGGCAAAGCACAATTTTTATATTGTACGTTCTGCCCGTTTGAAAGTAAACCACAATCTTCTGGCACACCACGGTGTGAAAAAAGAAGACATCCGTGAAATTTATTCTCATGAGCAGGCTTTGAGACAAAGTTCCTACTATCTATCTGGATTAAAAGATGTTAAAATTACAGTTGTAGAAAACACTGCTGTGGCTGCCCGCATGGTGGCTGAGTCTGACCGCACCGATCTGGCTGCTCTTTCTTCCCACTTCTGTGGTGAACTGTATGGTCTGAATATTTTGGAAGCAAATGTACAGGATCAGGACAACAACTACACCCGATTCATCTGTATTTCCAAGCAACCCGAAATCTATCCAGGCGCAGACCGCACTTCCCTCATGATGACCCTGCCGCATAAGCCTGGTGCCCTCTACCACATTCTCTCCAAATTCTATGTTCTTGGCATCAACCTGCGCAAATTGGAGAGCCGTCCCATTCCTGATCAGGAGTTTGAATTCCGTTTCTACTTTGATTTGGAATGCCCTGTCTATGCTCCAGAATTGCAGGCTTTGTTCCGAGATTTAGAGGCAGAAAGTGAACACTTCAGATATTTGGGCAGCTATAGTGAGATGATTTGTTAATTTTGAGGTGATTACAATGAATGTAAGCTATGGACTGCTGGGAGAAAAACTGTCTCACAGTTTTTCCCCTCTCATCCACCGCCTGTTGGACAACCCCAACTATCAGCTCATCCCTCTCCCACCAGATGAAGTAGGCAATTTTCTATCCAATGGCACTTTTCAAGGCATCAATGTAACGGTCCCCTACAAAAAAACAGTCATTCCCTACTGTACCCAGCTCTCCCCCATTGCAGAACGTATTGGCAGTGTCAACACCATCCTTCGCCGTCCAGATGGCTCCCTATATGGAGACAACACAGATTATGATGGATTTTTGTATCTGGTACAAAAATCCCAGATTTCTGTGGCAGGAAAAAAAGTGTTGATTCTGGGCAGTGGTGGCTCTTCCCTCACCGTAAAAACGGTATTGACCGATTTACAGGCAGGAGAAATTGTGGTGATTTCCCGTACCGGAAAAGACAACTATGAAAATTTACATCTACATGCCGACGCACAGGTGATTGTGAACACAACACCAGTGGGTATGTACCCAAATGTAGGCGTTGCCCCCATTTGTCTGGCCCAATTCCCCGCCTGTGAAGGGGTTATTGACATCATCTACAACCCTGCTGCCACACAACTTTTACTGGATGCAAAAAAAATGGGGATTCCCTATATCAATGGGCTGCCCATGTTGGTTGCACAGGCCAAAGCTGCTTCTGAGCGTTTTTTAAATGTTGCCTATCCTCCCCAGAGAATTGATGAAATTACACGTCTCATCGAATGGGAAACCAAAAATATTATTCTGATTGGAATGCCTGGCTGTGGAAAAAGTGCGGTGGGCGAGGCGGTAGCTGACTTTCTCCACCGTCCCTTTGTGGATTTAGACAAAAAAATAGAGGAAATGTGTGGCTGTTCCATTCCTGAAATTTTTGAACAAAAAGGCGAAGAAGCATTTCGTGAATACGAACATCAGGTGCTTTGTGACATTGCCAAACGTTCTGGGCAGATTATTGCCTGCGGTGGTGGCATTGTAACAAAACCAGAAAACCACGACCCTATTTTGCAAAATTCCTTTGTAGTCTATCTAAAACGTGACCTTTCACAGCTCGCTACAGAAGACCGCCCCATCTCCCAGTCTGTCCCTTTGGAAAAGCTGTATGCCCAGCGTGCCCCCCTCTATGAGTCCCTGGCACAGCTCACCATAGAGAACAACACCAAGCCACTCTATGTGGCTGCCAAAATTGTTGGGAGGCTCCATCCATGAAACTTCTTGTCATTAATGGTCCTAACTTAAATATGTTAGGTATCCGTGAACCAGACATTTATGGCAGTCAGACCTATGCTGATTTGGAAGGATTTATCCACCATGCTGCTGTAGAATGTGGAATCCAGGTGGAAGTATTTCAGTCCAATCACGAAGGTGATATTGTGGACAAAATCCAGTGGGCATATGGCAAAATGGATGGTATTATTATCAACCCGGCTGCCTATACCCACACCAGTATTGCAATTTTAGATGCCTTGAAGGCAGTTTCACTGCCCTGTGTGGAGGTACATCTCTCGGATGTCAGACAACGTGAGCCATTCCGCCAAGTTTCTTATGCTGGTATGGCATGTGAAACTTCTTTCATTGGTCTTGGGTTTGAAGGGTATCGGAAAGCCATCCAACATTTTACAAAAAAGGGCTAAACAACAAAAAATCCTAGCAACCGTCAAAGACGATTGCTAGGATTTTTCCATTACATACCAGGGAATCTTGCATCCTGTGGTCAACTTTTTTCTTCAAATGACGCCCCACAGCCACGACAGGTAACGGTGATACGCCCCTTTCCTTTGGGCACTCGCAACTGCTGCCCACAACTGGGGCATTTGAAGTAACAGTGTTCCTTATCCTTCATAATGGTTTTCTTAAGCCGGTACCATTTTACAACCGGTTCTACCACCTGCAAAAATTTACTGTTCTCTGCTCTCCGCTTTGTATGGTTGCGGGAAAACAGCCGAAAAATAGCCACAAGGATTACCACAAGGGAAACCCAATATAGCAAGTCCAACCCGGTTACCATGTAGAGGAGATATAGAATGAGATAAGCTGCCACCAGACAAATATTAAGCTGGTCGTTCCCATACCTCCCATACATCAACCTTTGTATTGCATTCCGGATCATAAGGTGCCTCCTTATCTGTGCGGGGTCTTGCACAATGAGACCCTTTTCCCAGATGAATTGTTCCTCACAATGGATTTTCCAATTTACTACACAATTTCAAACCCATTGTGTATCATATCATATCGAAATAGTGTGAACTCGTCAAGGAATCAATCGTAAACAAAATGTAAATTGTGCCCCACACACTGACAGATTGTCACATTTTGTCTGACGACCATAGATTGATTGGGTAAAACCCCTCATCCTCCTACTTGCGACACATTTCAAAATCGGTTATACTGATACAATAATACCACCACTTTTGGAGGAAATTGTTGTTATGAAACGGATCGATAAAGAAAATTATTACTTGGATATTGCAGAGACCGTTTTAGAGCGTTCCACCTGCCTGCGCCGGCAGTATGGTGCCATTCTGGTCAAGCATGATGAAATTGTTTCCACTGGATACAATGGTGCCCCTAGGGGACGAAAAAACTGTATGGACTTGGGGTATTGTACCAGGGATGCCATGAATGTTCCCAGTGGTGAGCGGTATGAACTGTGCCGCTCTGTGCATGCAGAGATGAATGCCATTATTTCTGCTGCCCGTCGGGACTCTCTGGATTCCACTTTATACCTTGCCGGTCGGGATGCAAAAACTGGGGCACTCTTGGAACATGCGACCTCCTGTTCCATGTGTAGACGCCTCATTATCAACGCTGGTATTTCTAAGGTTGTGATCCGGACCACACCAACAGAATATAAAACTGTATTGGTGGAAGAATGGATTGAACAGGATGATTCTTTGCCCGATGGGCTTGACTAACCTGTAAGCATGCCAAATTATTTTCAAATTCGCAAGAAAATTTTGAAAGTGCTAGGGATTAGTATGAATAATTCTTGACATAGAATCCACTTGCCTTTACAATACAAAAAGGACAAATATGAAAAACGAGAGGGTTGTTTTTCTATTGTCGCAGGGTTTGTGGCTCATTTGGGGATGGGTCATGTGCCTTGCGGCTCCTTTTATGTCAGAAACTGTCTCTGCTTCCTACATGAAGCAGCGTGTGTTGACAAAGAAAAAATTTTGTTTGATGGAGGTGTATCTACGCAATGACCCCTGAAATTTTGGTGGCTGTTGCTGCCATTTTTGCCCTTGCCATTGGTATTGCAGTTGGCATGTATCTGGGATGGAATCGACGCAAACGGGTGGCCGAGCACGAAATTGACTCCGCTGAAGAAGAGGCCACTCGGATTGTCAACGAGGCCTATAAAAGTGCCGAAAGCAAAAAACGTGAAGCGTTGGTAGAGGCAAAAGAAGAAATTTTAAAGGCCCGCAACGAATATGAGCGTGAAGAAAAGGAGCGTCGTGCAGACCTGCAAAAGCAGGAGCGCAGACTGCAACAAAAAGAAGAAAATTTAGACCGCAAGACAGAAAATATGGAAAAGAAAGAAGAACATCTTTCCCATCGCCTTGCTAAGTTGGAAGCAACACAGGCAGAAGCGGACCAGATTAAGCATCAACATCTGGAAGTACTGGAGCGCATTTCTGGCTTTACTGCCGATGAGGCCAAGACTTATCTGCTCAATCAGCTAGAAGCCGATGTTACCCATGAATCTGCCATGAAAATCAAAGAGATTGAGGCACGCTTTAAGGATGAGGCGGACACGAAAGCCCGCGAAATTATTTCCCTTGCTATCCAACGCTGTGCCGCTGACCATGTGGCAGAGGCTACTGTCTCTGTGGTTGCCCTCCCCAACGATGAAATGAAGGGGCGCATTATTGGTCGTGAAGGTCGCAATATCCGCACTCTGGAAACCCTCACTGGGGTGGATTTGATTATTGACGACACACCAGAAGCCATTACGGTATCCTGTTTTGACCCAGTCCGCCGTGAAATTGCCCGCCTTGCTCTGGAAAAATTGATTTTGGATGGGCGCATTCATCCCACTCGTATTGAAGAGATGGTGGAGAAGGCGAAACGTGAGGTGGACAGTACCATCAAATCAGAGGGCGAGCGTGCTATTTTTGAGACGAATGTACATGGTCTCCACCCTGAACTGGTCAAGCTCCTAGGTCGTATGCGTTATCGCACTAGCTACGGTCAGAATGTCCTAAACCATTCCATTGAAGTCTCCCATATTGCTGGTCTTTTGGCCGCAGAAATTGGTGCCAATGTGGCAGAGGCTAAACGTGCTGGTCTGCTTCATGATTTAGGGAAATCCATTGACCACGAAGTAGAGGGGTCCCACGTCTCAATTGGTGTGGAACTTGCCCGTAAGTATCGTGAAAGTGAAGGCGTCATTCATGCCATCCATGCACATCACAATGATGTAGAACCTCAAACTGTGGTTGCCTGCTTGGTACAGGCTGCGGATGCCATTTCTGCTGCCCGTCCTGGTGCTCGCCGCGAAAATCTGGAAAACTATATTAAACGTCTTGAAATGCTGGAAGAAATTACTTCCTCTTTCCCCGGTGTGGATAAGTCTTTTGCCATTCAGGCTGGACGTGAAGTGCGTATTATGGTTAAGCCTGAACAGGTCAGCGAAGATCAAATGGTCATTCTTGCCCGGGATATTGCCAAAAAGATCGAGGATGAATTGGAATATCCAGGTCAGATTAAGATCAACCTACTGCGTGAAACCAAAGCCATTGAGTATGCAAAGTAATTGCCTGTATACAGGATTCAGACAGGATGCCAAAAGGTATCCTGTCTTTTTTTCTGCTCTGGTTGCTTTTTCCTGCAAAAACCAGTATAATAATAAGTCGTAACCGTGAAAACTACATTTGGGAGGTACACATGTCCGAATCATGGAACCAAGAGGTTGAACAGGAAGAACCTATCTCCAATGACCTTTTTTATTGGCTGCGGGCATTAACCCTGTCTTTGGTCTGTATGGTACTTGTTTTTACTTTTTTCGGTCGCCTGACCCGTGTATCTGGCTCCTCAATGGAACATACGCTGGAAGATGGTCAAATCTTATTGGTATGGTCCTTGGGCTACCAGCCACAACAGGGTGATATTGTTGTTGTCAATAAGACCACCGTAGAGCATCTAAATGGGGATGCCATTGTAAAGCGTGTCATTGCTACGGGTGGGCAAACCGTTGATATTGATTATGGTACCAACACAGTTTATGTCGATGGGGTTGCTTTGGATGAATCTTACATCAAGGAACCTATGTATGATGTCTCATTGGCGGACCCTTACCGTTCTCAAACCCATTTTGAGGTACCAAAAGGCTCTATTTTTGTCATGGGTGATAACCGCAACAACTCAGATGACAGCCGTGACAGCCGGATTGGCTTTATTGATGAGGGATATATTTTGGGAGAGGCTATCTTTTCCTTCTTCCCCTTTTCTCATTTTGGACCCATATAAGATTACAAAAGCGGACTTGTCCCTAGGCAGGTTCGCTTTTCCAAAATTCTGATGCATAAATATGAGGTGGCTCTCTATGATACACATTGCCATTGTGGAAGATGACCTCACCTGGGGGCAGCAGCTACAAAGCTATATTGACACCTATGGCTCCTCCAACCAATATCATTTTTCTGTCTCCCTATTTCAGGATGGTGAAGATCTCCTTCAAAACTACCATGCTCAATATGACATTATTTTTTTGGATGTACAAATGCGCTTTTTAGATGGTATGACCACTGCCAAACTGATCCGTCAACAGGACTCTGAAGTGGCAATTTTGTTTATTACCAATATGGCACAGTATGCTATCCGGGGCTATGAAGTTGATGCAATGGATTATATGCTGAAACCTGTCAGCTATACCACATTCTGTCAGCGTATGGGGCGGGTGTTAAGCCGTCTGAAACAGCGTGTGAAACATTTTATTACAGTGCCTATCAAAGGTGGAGCTATGAAGTTGGCAGTAGATGATATCTACTATGTGGAGAGCCAGGGACATCGTTTGATTTATCACACCAAAAATGGAAGTTACACCAGCTCTGGCACCATCACAGAGGCAGAACGCACGTTGGAGGGGATGCACTTTTTCCGGAGCAATAAGGGCTATCTGCTCAATTTAGAGTGTGTGGATGGCATCCAGGATAACTGTGCCATCATCAATGGTCAAAAGCTTCAAATCAGCCGGAGCCGTAAAGCTGCTTTTTTGGATGCACTGACCCGGCACATTGGTGGTGTTTTATGATGTATGAAAATATCCCCCGCCTTTTTACTGCATTGGCTGAGTGGATTGCCTGTCTTGTCTATCTATTCCAATATCGTAGACGGTTACATGGAATCCAACTTTGGGTTGTCTTGGTGTTGTCCCTCCTACTTCAGAGTATTTGGCTCATTGCCACAGATGCCCTTTCCATTGTATTCTGGATGCCTGCCATGGGTATTGCCATCGCAGGCATGTTTGCCCTCATCCTGCTTTGCTCCCAACTGGATTGGAAAAGTGCTGCTTACTGTACTGTCCGCGCCTTCCTTCTAGCAGAATTTGCCGCCTCTTTAGAGTGGCAGCTCTATTTTTACACTGCCTATCAGGTGGAACAGGATAATCCTGCCCTCTCCCTGCTTTACCTATTTTTTGTATATGGGATTGTATTTTATGGGATGTACCGATTGGAAAAGCATGTCACTTCCTATCAAACCAGGCTGGTGATCTCCCAGAATGAGCTATGGTCGGCTGTGGTAATGGGGGCTGCTGTTTTTCTCATTAGCAACCTAAGTTTTATTACCACCAATACCCCATTTAGCAGCCCGTTTATCCGGGAAATCTTTACCATACGGACTCTGGTTGACTTATCTGGTGTGGTCATTCTGTATGCTTACCATGTACAACGTGCCGAACTCCATACAAAACGGGAATTGGATGCGATTAAGAGCATCCTTCAAAACCAATATGTCCAATACCGCCAATCCCGGGAGAGTATTGACCTCATCAACCGAAAATATCATGATTTAAAACACCAGATTGCCATCCTCCGTGCAGAGAAAGACCCAACCAAACGGGCTGCCTTTTTGGACCAGATGGAACAGGAAATCCAGCACTACGAAGCCCAAAACAAAACTGGAAACCCCGTTCTCGACACTGTATTAACCGGAAAAAGCCTCTACTGTGCTAAACATAAAATTAAATTAACCTGTGTAGCAAATGGTCATCTCCTCGATTTTATGGATGTGATGGACATCTGTACCCTGTTTGGCAATGCACTTGATAATGCCATCGAATGTGAGCTAAAAATTGCCGAAAAAGAACTCCGCTTAATCCATTTGGAAGTCTTTTCTCAAAAAAACTTTCTGATCATTCACTGTGAAAATTATTGCCAAGATGCCCTTTTCTTTGAAGACGGTGTCCCTGTCACAACCAAGCAGGACCAGGATTATCACGGCTATGGGATCAAAAGCATCCGATATACTGCCCAAAAGTATGGTGGAAGCCTTAGTGTATCTTTGAATGATAACTGGTTCGTTTTGAATATTTTAATTCCTTTGCAGACAGATCCAGAAGTTGGCAAATCTCATTAACTGGGAGATATGCCAACTTCTTTCTTTTGATTTTTTTTACAAATACATTTTTCATCTTTTGTTGATTTACACAATAAGAAAAACTGTTTGTGCAAAAAATCGAGCATTTTGTGAAAGTGTCCTCCCTCTATGTAAAAAATATGTTATGCTGTCTCCACCATAAGACACACCCCATTGTGTCGCAGCAAAGTAAGGAGGATGAATGAGATGTTAAGTATCAACATGGACGACGTATTCAAAGTGCTTGATTCTGTCAAGTTTCACTTGATTGCACTTGCTGTCGTACTGGTGCTGGGCATTGCGTTTATGGTCGCTGTGCGCAACCTGCCCAAAAACAAGCGTTTTTTTGCCAGAGGAGAGGCTGGCATGGCAATGATCCTTGCCATTACTGTCATTATTAACTTGGTCTGTACTGGTCCAATGTTTACCATGATTTCCCTCGCCACTGGCGGTGGAAAGATCAGTGAGGAAACCTCTGCTGAGGCCGCTGGTCTGGTGGAAGATATTGCAGAGGAAGGTATTGTCCTCTTGGAGAATAAGAACCAACTGCTGCCTTTGGCTTCTGGCAGCTCTTTGAACCTGTTTGGTTGGGCTTCTACGAACCCTGTCTATGGTGGTACTGGTTCTGGTTCTCTGAACGATGCCTATCACACCACCACCCTGTTGGAGGGGCTTGCCAATGCAGGCATTTCTACCAATGAGGAATTGAGCCAGTTTTATGTAAACTATAAGGCTGACCGCCCTGCTGTTGGAATGAGCAGCCAGGACTGGACCCTTCCTGAGCCCAATGTCAACCTCTACACCGATGAGATGATGGAGAATGCAAAGGCATTTTCTGATACAGCTATGGTAGTCATTGGTCGTGTCGGTGGCGAAGGTGCTGACCTACCAACTGATATGGTCGCGGTAGCCAATGGCACATGGAACAGTGAGCAATCCATTGGCGGCGATTCCGCTTACTTCCGTGGTACTTATGATGATAGCCTGAACGAGGGCAACGACTGGGACGAGGGAGACCACTTCCTCCAGTTGTCCAACCGTGAGGAAGAGCTGCTTGATCTGGTCTGTGCAAACTTTGACAAGGTTATTGTACTTTACAATGGCGCCAACCCCTTTGAGCTGGGTTTTGTAGAGGATTATGAGCAGATTCAGTCTGTGATCTGGTGTGCTGGTACCGGTCAAGGCGGCTTCAACGGTCTTGGCAATATTCTCAATGGTACTGTCAACCCCTCTGGTCGCTTGATTGACACCTTTGTGTATGACCTGACTACCACCCCCACCTGGAACAACTTTGGTGCATTTTATTATGACAATGCAGAGGAGTTCTTTGCTGAGGGTTCCTTTAACAAGAACGCAACCCCTGCCTTCGTCAACTATGTGGAAGGCATCTATGTAGGCTACAAATTCTATGAAACAGCTGCTGCGGAAGGTCTTATTGATTACGATGCAACTGTACAGTATCCCTTCGGTTATGGTTTGAGCTACTCCTCCTTTACCCAGGAGATGGGTGCTATTTCTGAGACAAATGGCGTGATTACCTTTGACGTTACCGTCACCAATACTGGCTCTGTGGCTGGTAAGGATGTAGTGGAAGTCTACTTCAATCCCCCCTACACCAACGGTGGTATTGAAAAGGCATCCGCAAACCTGATTGCATTTGACAAAACCGATGTACTGGAGCCTGGTGCTTCTGAGACCATCACCATCTCCTTCAATGTGGAAGATTTGGCATCTTATGATACCTATGGTGTTGGTGCCTATGTGCTGGAAGCTGGAGACTATGTGATTTCTGTCAATGCAGATTCCCATACTGTCTTGGACTCCCAGGTCTACACTGTGGCAGAGACAATCTCCTATGCAGATGGTCGCAGCACTGATGTTACCCCTGCTACCAATCAGTTTGGCTTTGCAGAAGGGAATGCAACCTATCTTTCCCGTGCTAATGGCTTTGCTAACTATGCTGAAGCTACTGCTGCTCCCACCAATTTCTCTATGAGTGATGAGCAGAAGGCATCCTTTATTTTCAATGCAAACTATGATCCCACTCAGTACAACAATCCTGATGATGTGATGCCAACCACCGGCGCAAAGAATGGCTTGCAGTTGGTTGACCTGCGTGGTGTGGAGTACACAGATGCAAAGTGGGATCAGCTCTTAGACCAGCTTACCATTGATGAGATGGATTCCCTCATTGCCTATGGTGGTTATCAGACTGCACCTGTCAGCAGCATTGGCAAGGTACAGACTTATGACTGCGATGGTCCTGCATCCATCAACAACAACTTTACTGGTCAGGGTTCTGTTGGCTTCCCCGCTGGTGTGATGATTGCTGCCACTTGGAATCAGGATCTGGCTACCGAGTTTGGACGCAGCATTGGTAAGATGGCAGATGAGATGGATACTTCTGGCTGGTATGCTCCCGCTATGAACATTCACCGCTCTGCTTTCTCTGGTCGTAACTTTGAATATTTCTCCGAGGACAGCCTGATTTCTGGTAAGATGGCTGCTAAGGCCAGCCAGGGTGCTGAGGAGTATGGCGTATATGCCTATATTAAGCACTATGCACTCAACGACCAGGAAGGCAATCGCAACAGTATGCTGTGTACTTGGTCCAATGAGCAGGCAATCCGTGAGATTTATCTAAAGCCCTTTGAAATCGCTGTAAAAGAGGGCGGTGCCGATGCT
This sequence comes from uncultured Oscillospiraceae bacterium, assembly GCA_944383165.1. GTDB lineage: Bacteria > Bacillota > Clostridia > Oscillospirales > Oscillospiraceae > Lawsonibacter. The sequence goes on along the minus strand of CALWON010000001.1, from coordinate 36,283 downwards.
GTTATGTCCTCTTTCAACTACATTGGAACCGAGTGGACTGGCGGCAACAACGAACTGTGTAACATTGTCCTGCGCGACGAGTGGGGCTTTGTGGGTATGGTCCTGACTGACTACTTTGGTGTCTATGGCTACATGAACGCAGACCAGGCAATCCGCAATGGTACTGACTTCTGCCTTGTGAACTATGACACAGAAACCAACCACATCAAGGATACCGAGAGTGCAACTTCCGTTCTTGCTATGCGCCAGGCTGCCAAGAACATCCTCTACACTGTGGTCAACTCCCGTGCCTATGCTGAGGAAAACCTGAATCCTGGTATGCAGAGCTGGCAGATAATGCTGATTGCTGCTGATGTCATCATCGGTGTTGCAGTCATTGCTGGTGCAGCTGGCATTTACAAAAAATCTAAAAAAATTGCGGTTTAACCTCACACGGTCTCCCTGTTACAACAGGGAGACCGTACCCCTTATTTCTGGGAAGGAGATTGCCTGTGAAACATCAATCTATTTTAAGCAAATTAACGCTGGAGCAAAAGGTTGCCCTTCTCTCCGGTCGAGATATTTGGAGCACCTATCCATTTGAACAAGCGGGGTTGCCTGCTATGTTTCTCTCTGATGGTCCCCACGGTGTACGTCGTCAAGTGGGCGAAGGCGATCACCTGGGATTAAATGCCAGCCAACCAGCCACCTGTTTCCCAACCGCAGCTGGGGTTGCGAACAGTTGGAACCCTACCCTGGCAGAACAAGCCGGGCAAACCATTGGGGCAGAAGCTGCCAGCCAGCAGGTCAATGTTCTGCTGGGACCTGGTCTGAATATCAAACGCAGCCCCTTGGGTGGACGAAACTTTGAATACTATTCTGAGGACCCCTATTTGGCTGGAAAAATGGCTGCCGCTTTTATTCGAGGTGTTCAATCCAATGGGATTTCTGCATGTCCAAAGCATTTTGCGGCAAACAGCCAAGAACATCTGCGTATGACCAGTGACAGTGTGGTAGATGAACGCACCTTGCGTGAGCTTTACCTGACCGGCTTTGAAATTGCTGTCAAAGAGGGACAGCCCAAGTCTATTATGTCCTCCTACAATCGTATCAATGGCACTTATGCCAATGAGGATGCCCACCTGTTAACAGAGATTCTCCGCAATGAGTGGGGCTTTGATGGCTTTGTGGTGACAGACTGGGGCGGCTCTAATGACCATGTGGCTGGCACATTGGCTGGCAGCAACTTGGAAATGCCTGGTACTGGTGGGGACAGTGACCGGGAACTGTTGGCTGCACTGAAAGATGGCTCCATTCAGGAGTCTGTGATTGACCAGCGGGTAGATGAATTGATTGATGTCATTCTCTCCACCCATGCCGCTACAGCCAATCATTCTGGTTCTTTTGACAAAGAAGCACATCACGCCGTTGCCCGGCAGACTGCACTGGAAACTGCTGTCTTACTGAAAAACCAGGATCATATCTTACCTCTCTCCAAGGAAACCCGTGTGGCAGTGATTGGTGATATGGCACTGGAACCACGCTACCAGGGTGCTGGCTCCTCTGTGGTCAACCCAACCCAGCTCGACCGCCCCATTGACTGTCTGAGCAAAAGCAGCCTGAATATTGTAGGACATGCCCAGGGATATTTACGCAATGGCAAGACAGATCCCTCACTCTCTCAAGCCGCTGTTGCACTGGCAAAACAGGCTGATGTGGTCTTGCTCTACTTAGGTTTGCCTGAGATCTTTGAAAGTGAGGGCATTGACCGCACCCATATGGCACTTCCCTCCAACCAGAATGCCCTTGTGGAAGAACTTTATCAGGTCAATCCAAATCTTGTGGTTATTTTATCTGGTGGTTCTCCTGTGGAATTGCCTTGGATTGACCATTGTAAGGGGCTGATTCATGGTTATTTGGGTGGGCAAGCAGGGGCTGGTGCTATGGTTGACCTGCTGACTGGTGTGGTCTCTCCCTCTGGTAAGCTGGCAGAAACCTATCCCATCTCTTACACAGACACCCCAAACTACCACTATTTCCCCGGCAAAGAGGAAACAGCTGAATACCGAGAAAGCCTGTATGTAGGCTATCGCTACTATGAAACAGTCCAAAAACCTGTCCGTTTCCCCTTTGGGTATGGTTTGAGCTATACTACATTCTCCTATACTGACCTGACCATTACACCAGGACAGGTGCAATTTACACTGACCAACACAGGAGATATGGCAGGCTCTGAAATTTCCCAGCTCTATATCTCCTGTCCCAACAGTAAACTGTTCCGTCCTGTACGGGAATTAAAGGGATTTGCTAAAACTTATCTGGAACCAGGTGCTTCTACCCGTGTGACCATTCCTCTGGATGACAAGGCATTCCGTTATTTCAATGTACAGACAGACCAGTGGGAAATTGAAGGTGGTACTTATCAAATTGAAATTGGAGCAAGCTGTCAGGACATCCTGTTGACTGGTACACTCTCTGTCACTGGTACAGATGCCCCCATTCCCTATGATGCTTCTCTGATGCCCTCCTACTACTCCGCCAAAGTGCAGTCTGTTTCTGACCAGGAATTCACCATTCTACTGGGGCGTCCTTTGCCAGAGTCAAAGTGGGACCGTACTGCACCCCTAGGCTTTAATGATAGCCTGTCTCAAATGCAGTACGCCCGCAGTCCACTGGCCCGTATGGGGTATAAAATTCTGCAAAACATGCAGAAAAAGAGCGAGGCAAATGGTGCCCCTGATTTAAATGTATTGTTTATTTACAATATGCCCTTCCGTGGTCTTGCTAAGATGACAGGTGGTATGATTTCCACTGAAATGGCTCAAGCCATGCAATATATGGCCAATGGTCACTTCTTTGGTGGTTGCCATCGGTTGATCAAAGCACACTTTAAAAACCAAAAAGAGCTGAAAGCTCGAAAGGAGCGCATTTAATGGAAGCCATTCGACGCTGGAAAACGGCACACCCTGATCTATGGGAGTTTATCCTGTTTAATATCTTGTCCAACTGTGCCACCGTTACAAACTTTGTGGTTCTCTGGTTGACCACTGGCATTCTGTTTGCCAACTTAAACGAACCCTTCCAGTGGTTTATTTTTGATTACAGTGCAGAAGGCTCAGGCGGTCTAGGTGGTTTTCTGGGCTTCCTGGTTGCCTATATCTGCGCTCAGATTGTGAACTACATTGTGCAGCGCAAATTGGTGTTTGGTGCCACTGTGGACATTTCCAAAACCATCGGCTGGTACATCCTCACTGTGACTGTGGCTGGTCTCATCAGCATTGCACTGCCTGGCTACATTACCCCCATTCTCAGCCAGTATGTAGGGAGCTTTGCTGCCACAGTAGCCAACGTCATCAATATCTTCTTGCAGGTTGTGATCAACTACCCTATGATGAAGTTTGTCATTATGAAGAAGGACTAATTTCTCCTCAAAAAAATTTCTCCTTTTTCAAAATTTATAGTTGCATTTTAAAAAACATGGTGGTATAATATGTATCTGCACAGGGATTCTGTGCCTAAATTTGACGATGGTAGAATCGGAGGAGGTGTTTGGTTTGCCAAATATTAAGTCTGCTAAGAAGCGTGTTCTGGTTTCTCAGACCAAGGCTATGCAGAACAAGGCCGCTAAGTCTGCACTGAAGACCGACATTAAGAAGTTTGAGGCCGCTGTAGCCGAAGGCAACCGCAGCGAGGCCGATGTAGCTTATAAGGTCGCTGTTAAGGCTGTTGACAAGGCTGTTGTCAAGGGACTTCTGCACAAGAACAACGCTGCACATAAGAAGAGCAGCATGACCATTAAGCTGAACAAGCTGGCTTAATTGTCTGTTCTTTTCTGGCACTGAACAAGCCGTCTGCTATGCAGACGGCTTTTTTCTATTTCCTTTTCTTCTTATTTCTGTTACACTCACTACATAACCACACTGGGATGTGATGTGATGAGAAAAAACTGGAAAATTCCACTGCCTATTACATGGATACTAGAAATTGCTGAAACTCACGGTCGAATTGGTGGCTCCCGTGCTGCCGCTGCGCTCTCCTATTTTCTTGTCCTGACCTTATTTCCCCTTTTGATGTGTATTAACTTTTTGATTGGATTGCTGCCCATTAGCCCTCCCCAACTTTTGGATGGTCTAGATCCCTTTTTGCCACAAGACAGCATTCAAATTATGTTGGACTATCTCGCCTATGTCTCATCCATTCCCAAGGCGCAGACGACACCGCTACTTCTGGCAAGTCTATTCACCATTCTTCTATCTGCCTCTGCTGGCATGCGCACACTGTTACAAACGATGGATGACCTCTATGAAGTACCCCTTTCCCATTCCCTGCACCGTATTTTCTTCAGTTTCTCCCTCTCGCTCCTGTTTCTGCTGACAGTATATCTCTCCATTATCGTCATTTTTACAGGGGAGTGGTTTTTTCTTGTCTTAGAACAGTTTATCCCTCCTTCTATTCCATTGCCGTCTTTCTCCTCTATTTGGCAGTGGCTGCGCTATCTTTTACTGTTTTCATTTGTGTTTCTTTTGGTTCTCATGGTCTACCGTGCAGGAACGCCAACTTCAATTCGACGCCAACACCGTGGTATTTTGCGTGCCACTGCCTGTCTGTCCGCTCTAGCTATGGTGGCATGCTCCGCTCTCTTTTCCTGGTTTATTGACATGTCCACCCGTTATTCCCTTGTATATGGTTCCTTGGCATCTCTTATGATTCTACTTGCTTGGCTCTATTTTTGTGGGAATATTTTTGTTTTTGGTGCCATCATCGGTCGTGTATGGTCAAAGTATGACGAATAAATTCAAAACCCTTCCACACTGGTATGTGGAAGGGTTGTAATTTTTATCCCTGTAATGTTTTTGTAATGACATGGACAAACTGATCTAACCGCTGGGGCAACCCCTGATTATGCAGCACTTCTCCTGGTGCATTGGCTGTTTCCATCCAGATACTGTGAGCTGGCAGATAAAACGATTTATTCATGTTGAGTGCAGAAATAATCTGCCGAGCCACAGTATCACTGCCAGAATATCCAGATGCCACAATAGCAAACACTGCTTTATCATAAAACCGTGTCTGTCGAAACAGTGCGGTTAAACGGTTAATAAAGGCGGTTAAGTTTGCAGAAATGGCATCATTGTAGTTTGGGCACATTAAAATCAGCCCATCTGCCTGCCGAATGGCTGGGTAAACTTCTTCTGACATGACCCCACCATAGAAACAGCCACCTCTTTCTCCAAAATGGAGACAAGTGGTATAGGGACAGGCTGCACAGTCATAGATGGTGCCATTGCGCAGCCCTATTTCTGTAATTTGAAAGGATTTGGGCAGTTGATTTTTTGTTTTCTGCCACAGTGTCATGGTATTTGAAGCATGATAGCTGGAGGCGTGAAGTGCCAAAAGATTGGGATTTTCCCGCTTTGGAAATTGTTCTGTCTGTAACCGTGTGACCAGTTCTGCCACTGCGGTCTCATATGCCTGTTCCACAGTACAGTTTAAATTGTTTGCCTGTATCCGAAAATTAAAAAGGGAGCCTGTTGCCTCCACCAATGGTCTGCCAATGAGATGACAGCCCGCTCCACTCAATGCCAGTGCCAGTTCTGCTGCAGTGGATTTTGTGTATAATTCTCCTGTTCCATCCACCAAAATTCCACCTGTACATCCATGCAGTAGGTCTGTTTCTCCTCTCAAACGGGATAACATGGCATAATACTTCAAATTCAACCCTGTCTCATTTAATTGAACTGCAAACAGAATTGTCTGACCCTTTAGGGCTTCTAGCTGCTGTGTATGGGTAATCCATCGCACATGTTCTTTTGCCAGTACCCTATGTAATACCCCTTCCATTCTGCTCTGGTGTGTGACACCCTCCTGTTTTGGACAAATAACCACCAGTGCCATTTCTTCACCTTCTCACTACGGTCTGCCTTACAAAATGCTTTTTAGATGGTCCGCTGCCTCTTGAATATGGGCAAATAGTGGATCAGGTATCTGGGGAAGTAGTTCTGTCTCCACACCTGCTGGGGTGTAGCGGTTTTTGACGCCCATATAAATACCATCCAAAAAGACAGAACCACAATGCCACTCTCCTCTCATAGTCAACAGGAGAGACAGAGCACCAGAGGACAGAGCAGGTGCGACATAGGGTTTAAATCCAATTTCACGCATTTTCAGGTTGGCTGTTACAGTAAGCTGTGTCAGCTCTTGGGAGAGCTGTTCATCATAGTGTTCCAGGGAATTGGCAATAAACAACCCTGTTCCGTGGGGACCAAAGGAGCGACCTTCCTTCAAAAAGGATGCCAACCGCTCATCTCTCTTTGCAAAATAAGCCGCTCTTGCATTCATGACACCCAGACCAAACCCCTGTACCTGCTCTGGTCTTAGTCCCTTTCCATCCCATTGTCCATTTTCATCTCGGTTGCTCTCCAAATAGGCGGTCTTTGCCAGTGGGTCCACAGGGTCAGACACTGCACACCATAACCCCTGAAACTTTGCCTCTCTTGCCATCTTTGCATATTCTTTTACAATGGCGGCATTGGTTTCAAACTGTGCCATTCTCACATCTTTTACTTGAGAGCCAACAGGGGGAATGCCTCTGGATGCCACAAACACAAACAAATCACAATCAAATAAGTTCTCTTTTGGCACAATCTCCACCTCAGGAAAGGCATCATACTCCCAAGGAAGATTGATTTGTCCCATTTCAAACTCCCATCTGGCTGTGGTCTGCTGGCTGACATCGCAAATACCAATGGTGGAAATGACATCTCCCCCCAGCAGTTTCAGACCAGTCAATAATGTAGAGCCCACGTCTCCAATGGCCAGAATGTGCACTCTCTTTTTCCCCGTTTTGGGCTGCACTTCCAAACAAGACTCCCAGTTCTTTCGACCAGTGTTGACCGCTGTTAGGGTGCCATGTTCCAGTGCATGGGTCAAAGTTTCATCCAACTGCACTTGAGGCAGTCGGGAGGCATCCAAAACACACAAATCATGGGGACACGCCAGCTGCCCGGCGTGATTTACTTTGAACATCCCCCGCCCCAGTACAGGATCACCATCTACCAAATAGTAGATATGCTCTGTTCCTGTGGGTGTTGTGGCTGGATAGGGCAGGTTTCCCTGATTGGATACCAATACTTTGCCGGCTTTCTCATAGTAGTAATACATAGTTCTCACCTCATATAAGATGTATATTATCCCCACTGAATATGGGTTCGCAACAACTGCTCCAAATCATTTTCCAAATACTCAGAGGCTGCCAATGATGGGTCATACCGCAAACAGGTCCCCTTATCTGGGCATAGAGGCAATATAATCGCCTCTGGTAATCGACTTAATGTTAAATTTTTTCCATACAGGGTTCTGTACTCTTGCTCCAATGTAAAAATCAAGTTGTAGGCAGACTCCAGACAGCAGCGGGACACCTCAAAAACTGCCTCCTCACTGCACTGTCCTCGGAATGCAGGGGACGCATAGGGTAAAATGTGGTTGATTCCTGGCAACAATCCAGGCACTGGAGAGGTATCTCGTTGCACTGTATTGCCACCCACAAAGGGATATAGAGTGGATTCAATAAACCAATCTCGCAGTCTGGGCAGATAATACACACTATCCACCGGCCATCCCAGAGATTCCATCAAATCCCGTCCGTGTCCTGACAGCAATCCCACCAAAACCATACGAATATCTACATTTTCCTGACGCAAAATTGGGTCAAGAGATTGAATCCGAAATCCCGGGTGCATCAGGTCGTCTACCAGAATCACAGGACGCTGGAAGGATTTAATGGTTCGGATTTGACTTGGAATGGGGGCATAGTATGGGAATGCCTCCATAGTGCTTTCTGACAAATCCGGCGTATAGACACGGTCTGTATGAATGGTTTTTGTCACCGTATTGGGGACTATTTTTCCACGCAACAGCTTGCCATAGGGTACACACATATTTTTTCCCAGTTTTCTTGGGGTTGTGGGCTCAGATGGTACCTCATTGTAGCTTGTAATCATCTCTAACAGCCTTTGGTGCATCACCTCTGACGAGATAGTCAAAAGTAGGAATCGAGGGTACAGTTTTGTCAATGCCCGTTGTAGTTGTTTATGTCCTTCCTGTATGGCAGTTAAAACCTGCACATTCTGGCTCAGTGGCTCTTGAATGGCAGTCTCTAAGTTCTGGAACAGCACAGATGGAGCACTCATGTCCACTTCCCACAGGGGTGTGGTGCCCTCCTGCCTCAAAAATCCTTGTCGTTGGAGTGTGTCCTCTAACGTTTCATCTGGTGGAGTTCCATATGGGAAATAGAGACCATAAATACAGTCATCTGCCAGAGCCTTTGCCAAAACTTCTGTTAAAATTAACTGTAAATTGTCACACAATGGGTCAGAACAATCTGCACCGATGGAGGTAATCATCAATGTAGTACCCGCAGAACGCAGCCGAATCCGATTGGCTAGTTCAGTATCTTTCAATGCACCAAATAATTGGGTTGCTGTCAAATATCGGAAACTGGCAAACCCCATTAACTGCCCACCTCTGCGGAAGAGCAACAACTGGTCTTTCCCCTGCAATACCCCAGTCCGTATTGCCTCTCGGTCTCCCCGTCCAGCGGTCAGGTCGGCAATCATATAGGCGTCTGGCTCTGAAACCCACTGGAATTGGACATCTCTACGCCCCAATACAGGTTTATTTTGACTGTCTCTCAGATAAAGACCATTTCGGTAGATAAAATCCTGAATGACCGGATCAATTAAATTAGAAATATCTCGGTTCAAATCCACATTTTCACGAATACGTGTGGAACTGATGTCCTCTAAATGGGGTGGTAATTGAAGCTGAATCACAGAACCAGTAATGGGCAGTTTCTCCCCTTTTGGCAGTGGCTCCTCTCCTGCTCGATGGAAAATGATATGGTTCATAGAGTGGACAGACCACGGCTGAGGGGCATTTTGATAGGAGGAAGCATGTGCAACCACATCACTTCCCACCACCAGATAGACCTGTTGTGTGGGGAATAGCTCCTGTAATCGCTTCAGGTCACTTGGGTTTGCAATATTCACAGGGATATCGTCTGGAAACAGGTGGACGTGAAAATCCCCTGCTACAGACAGGTTTACAATCTGTCTGCGGATCAAATGCGGCTGGGCTTTTTTCGACCAAGAAAATTCATCTATGGCAAGGTAGACCTCAAATCCCAAATCCCGGATGGCACACACAATGCCCTTATGAGACAGGGTAAAGGGGTCAAAGGTACCGGGAAAAAATGCAATTTTCCGGGGAGCTGACAGGGCAAAGGTTCCATGATCCAGCCGCCAAAGGGAAATAAAGCGGTTGATGTATGCCAGTGCAGAGGCACGATAAAAAAAGGTGAGATCATCAGCGTGGTTCCCAGATTCCTGAATTAAAAAGAGCAGTTTATGGTAGCTTAATCTAAAAATATGTGCTTTTTCTTCCATAGGAAGGATTCGGCTTTCAAAAAGCAATTTTCCAACCACCAGCAGAGCCTCTTGTCGTACTGGGGTGCGATAGTGGGCAAGCCCCTGCAAAAGCAGTCCCAGCAAATCCTGTCGACGGTTTTCGTAGGAAAGTTCTGACTGGGTGAATCGTGTACGGTAGGTGGGGTAGTACTGCAACAGAACGCCTATGGTATTGAGTGCACCAGAAACCGCAGAATCATTTGGGGAACCTAACAGCGTTTTCAGCCACAACACCTGTTCATCCAATTCACTGGGATGTAAAAAGAGGGCAGCCTGTCCCAAATACTCAGGGATGTACTTTGAGATGGAATATTGCCCCATCTCCAGTCCTTTTCCAAGCTCCACAACCACTTCATTGCGCTGGTCACGGCGTAAAAGCGGCAAAATCCGCACCAGTGCAGCACCTGCATCATGTCGCACTACAACCCGTTCTGAAACCTTAATCAAATTGGAGTAGTGTGTACAGATATGCAGAATATGCTCCATCATTCCATGTTCTATTTGGTCTTGCAGTAATTCCACACCCACGGATTTCACAATCCATGGGGTTGCCGTTTTTAAGTTGTCCAGAAAAACTTCACTGGTCACATCCTGTTCGTACAAAATATGTTTGTGGCTACTGACATCTTGCCCAGCCCGTTTCAAAATACGGTATTGTAAAAACGTAACTGGCAAACTGTTTGGTTGCACGGTTTTGGCAATTTCCACAATCCGCTTCAATTGTGGGTGCTGTCGTGATAGGGAACGTTCTGCCCGTCTCAGGAATTGCAGGGTAGCCGTCTCCATTCTCAAATCCTTTGACCCTGCCCATTGGGCTGCAAATTCGATCAGTGTGCCACGTACACTATCGTCACAGTATTTGGAAGGGATATATCTGGCTGCATCCAGTAAGGTAAAGGCGGTATCTGCATCCATATTATAGGCATTTTCATAATAGCGCAGCAATGCCCCTAAAAAATGGGGAATATCGCTGGGTCTTGCATAATCCAGCAGTGCAGTCAATACCAGTTTCAATGTATAACTGATATGCGCCCTCTGTTGTTGGGTTGTTTTGTGGTCGGGATACAGGATCATATTCAAATACTGCTCCCATAGCGTAAAGGGAACTGCCTCTGCTGGGTCTTCTGGTGCGTCTACAGGCAGCTCTTTCCGATAGACCAAGTGGAACCGTGCAATGATTTGCCCCATCAATGCAGCTGCCTGCCTGCGGATGTCTCCCTCACGGTGGACCAAAAGTTCATAAAGGAATGCCAATGCTTGCCTCTTTTGTTTGACTGACAGATAGGTAAAATATTCCCCAAAAATATTCAGATAGGCTCTTAGCTGTTTCCAGTCTTTTGTGGAACGGGCAGACTCAATAATATTTCCAAATTTCCTTTCGTTTGACAGGAGGTGCATCAATTTTAAGTTATGTTCCACTGATAATAACGTTAGTTTCTCTACAGTCTCCTCTGGTCCCATCAGTGCAGGGTCTTTGTGTGCTTTGGGTTCTTGCATTTGCCCCGTCAGCCCAATATCAACCCCCAGTGTACGCATATAGTCCTCAAAATCGTGTAGTTTTCCATACACAAGTTCATACCTGCGCCGTTTGCTGGCATCTACATGATCCAATTTTGACAGAATCACCTGAAAGGACTCATCCAGTGGGTATAACACAGTAATTTCATTTCCATTTTCGTCCCGGTCCTGTTTAGAACGGAAATCTGCATAGATCAGGCACAGGGATTCTACAGATAGGGATTCCAACTCCAAATCCCATGTAGAATGGTTGGCTGCAATATGGCTAATGCCCTCCATCCCACGTTCCAGCAACCACTGGTCTGTGTAGTAGTAGTGGAGATAAGGCACCCTCTCCCCTGGTCTACACCCATATTTTCCAATATCATGGGCTGCTGCAGCTCCTGATATGAGAGATAGGTCAATTTCTACACCAGCCGCCTGTAACCCCCGTGCCATTGTCATGGCAATATGGTGTACCCCACCAATATGCCCCAGTGTACGGAATGGGGTCACTTCCTGCCCCAATCTCATCAATTCATATACATACTCTTTCCGGTAATAGTATAATAATTGGCGGTACTCCCCCTCCAATTCGCATCCCCGGTACTCCTCTTCTGTGAGAAACGCCAAATCCATCAAAGGGTCAAAGGGCAATACCGTCCTCTCATAGTCCAGCAGTACCTGCAATACAAGGAGAAAAAACTTTGCCCCTACCTCATACTCCTCCGCATCAGGGGCAAATCCGCCTTGGGGGTATAAAATAGAGCGTACATACCGGTAACAAAAGGAGAGCCAACCATCCTCTGGTACTGGTGCTAGTTTTGCTAAAATAGGGGCACAAACCCCCAACACCTCACCACATTCCAACCGTCTGCGCAAAGGCAGCAGGGCACTTAATTCTTCCATCCAGCCCGGTGTACGCAATAACTCCATTGCTTCCCGTCTGGTAGAGGCACAGGATAGCTGTTCCTGCTCCATTCTTTCTGCTACCATAAGGGTCAAACGCTGCACTTGTCTTTCTTGCATAACCTCTCGCCTCTCATTCTCAATTCGATTTTACACATAATCTCATATGTTCCATTGCATTCCAGAATGTGTGATAAATGAAAATTTTGTTGATAATTGCAGTGAATTTTGTACTATGATATGGTACAATGACAGGGTAGCCCATCCTGGTTCATACTGAGCCTCTATTTTGTGTTGTATTTTGTTGGGTACAAAGGAGTACGACTATGTCAAAGAAAAAACACACATTACACTTCAACTGCCCCACGCATAGCATCCACTTTCGGATCATTGCACTTTCTGTCTGCATTTCTATGATCCCTCTTCTTATTTCCTGTCTCCTCAGCTCACAGATCTCGTTTTCTCTTGGTAAAACCGATGCCTATGAAAGCATCAAAGAACGCACCCAAAGTATTTCCAGCCAAGTAACCGCCTACATTCAGACTGCTTACTCTGTAGTGGAAAGTGTATCCTCTAGCTATGACATTACCTCTCTTGACCCAACCATGCAACGCAACATTTTGGTCAAAACAGTGGAAAACAACCCCTCTTTTTCTGTACTCTACCAACAAAACCTAGATGGCAATCAAACTGCCCGCAGCTCTGGCACCTTGGGCAACCGGGCTGACCGTTGGTGGTTTGTCCGTGAAATGGAACTGCGGGAACCCTATGTTTCCAAGTCCTATTATACCATAACTACAGGCGAACCGGTGACTACAATTGTATTTCCTGTCTATAATGCTTCTGGTGCCATGACCAGTATGCTGGCTGCTGACCTGAACCTTGGGAAGTTGCAGGAACTCATTGATACTTACAATACTGATGATATCTACTCTATTTTGGTAGATGGGGAAGGGAATCTCATTGCCCACCCAAATCAGGACTATGTAGCCCAGCTCTATAATTATAAGACAGCAACCAAAACACTGTCTACCAAAGATTCCTCTGGAAATGAGACCACAGAGGAAGTCCCTATTTCTTTACCAGACGGCTTTCAGGCTATGACAGATGCGCTGTTACAGGGTAACACCGGAACCGTGGAATTAAAGACAGAAACCGGTGAAGATGCCATTTATGCCTATCAGCCCATTGAGATTCCCGGTTCTTCGGACCCCTGGGGTGTGATTACAGTACAGCTAAAGTCTGCTGCCTTTTCTAGCACCACCTCCATTATCTCTTCCACTGCTCTTTTTTCCCTGATTGTTGGAATCATTTCCATTGCCATTGCAGTTGTGGTTGCACTCCGCATTGTACACCCTCTGAAAACCCTGGCGCGTTGTGCAGAACAAATTGCCAATGGTAAATTAGATGTGGAGATTCGTTGCGATACCAAAGGGGAAACTGGTGAGGTGGCAACCGCCCTTTCTCACACGGTAGTCCGTTTAAACTCTTACATCACCTATATTGCAGAAATCACAAATGCCCTGAACAAAATTGCTGATGGGAATTTGAACTTCTATTTAAAACAGGACTATGTAGGGGAATTTTCCAAAATTAAGCAGGCTCTTTTTGCCATCCGCCAAACACTCAGCCAAACGCTGTATAAAATCCAAGATGTGGCAGAAGATGTAAACGCCAGTTCCCAAGTCCTCTCTGAAAGTGCCCATTCCCTTGCATCCGGCAGCACATTACAGGCATCCACCCTACAGGAACTCTCTGCATCTATCAGCGAGATCTCTGAACATGTCCAAAAAACCGCCTCACATGCAGAACATGCACAGTCCATTGCTACCACCTCAGAATCCAAAATTATGGAAGGTGATGCCCAGATGCAGTCAATGGTAGAGGCAATGGAAGAAATTTCTCAAAGCTCCATTGAAATCAATCAGATTATTAAAACCATTGATGACATCGCTTTCCAGACCAATATTCTTGCCCTCAATGCAGCCATCGAAGCTGCCAGAGCCGGCACAGCTGGCAAGGGCTTTGCTGTTGTTGCAGATGAGGTACGCACTTTGGCACAGAGATCTGCGGAAGCTGCCCATCACACATCCCTGTTGATTGAAAAATCTTCTAAAGCAGTGGAACAGGGACGAAAAATTGCAAATGAAACCGCAGATAGTTTGAAGGAAATTGTATCTTTCAGCCAAGATACTTCCAAATTGATTCAAGAGATTGCATCCTCTTCCATGAAACAGTCTCAATCCATCTCCCAGATTAACATTGGTGTGGAACAGGTTGCTTCTGTGGTTCAAACAAACTCTGCCGCTTCTGAGGAGACGGATGCCACCAGCCAGGAATTATCCAGAAAGGCACAAAACCTTCGTGATCTCATTGGTAAATTCCAATTAAATCAAAAATAAAATAGAACCTAACAGCCCTCTACAAATTATGAAAGAAATCCCAGCAAAAAGTGATGGTTTCATCCTTTTTGCTGGGATTTTTTATGTATGTTCCTTCTATTTTATATCCTTATGGGTGTTTTAAATGGCAAAACCCTTTTATGGATAACGTGTGCGCACAGAGAACCCTCCATCTATCAAAGACTAATAGGTAGTTTCTCTTCCCCAATGAATAGATGAGTTAAAATTTCCTTCTACCACAACAATACTATCCTCATGTTTCTCCAAAACCACAACTGTGTGAGTATCATGGTTGATACGAACCAAATCGCCCACTCGAATCTCATCAAAATCAGAATGTTCCCCACTCAGTGGAAGATCTCCAAATACAGCATCACTGCAAATTAATCCAAACCCCTCGCAGCCATAGCCCCCACGATAGAGAGCATCCGAACTACAATAGTTGTCATTGGTCCAGCGCATACCTTCTGGATAGCTGCCCTGCAATCCATATATAATTTCCCGGATGTTATCGTCATTGATTTCTTTTCCATTGGCCAGTGTAGGGGAAACCGGTTCAGGATTGTTTGGTTCCTCTGGTTGGGTTTCTGGAACTTGTGGACTCTGTTCTGTATCATAGTTCTCAGAAAAACTTTTCAACATGACTGCCACCTGTGCCCGGGTGATGTCAGAAGTAGGAGACATCGTTGTGGCACTGGTTCCACTCATAATTCCCATCTTATATGCCCATACCAGTGCATAGTAAGCCACAATGGTATCATCGGCACTCCTATTGTATTCTGGGTATGCTGTAATAAATGCTGTATTGATTCCTGACTCCCGCATATCAACCAGAGGGCAGTTATAAGCATCAAACTCTAGTGAATCATAGAAGTCCCAACTCAGTGGTTGATTCAGTACTGTGGACATAAATCTGTTTAACATAATGGCAAAATCAAGGCGTACCATCACTTTTTCTGGTTGGAACTGATGTAAAACATGCTGTTCTTTTGAATCTACATTATAATAAGATGTGTCGTACAAAAACCAGTTGGGCAGGAGTTTATTCTGGCAAGCCCACACCAACGCATTGGCATAGTAGGCATTATCTGGTACATCTGTAAAGGTGGTTTCTGTCCTTACTGTCCCAGAAACAGCAGGGGAACCAGCATAGTGGTACAAAACTTGTATTAACATAGCTCGGGTCATGGTCGCATCCGGCGAAAAGGTTGTAGCCCCAGTTCCATTGAATAACCCTTGATCCACAACAAATTCAACGGCATCATACGCCCAGTGTGTAGGTGAAACATCTTCAAATGTGGTATGGGCAGCAGATGCCGGGACTACTAATCCAAGGCACAACATGAGGGAAAGTATTTGGTACACAAACCGTTTTTTTATATATTTCTCTCCTTCTGCAAAAATGAAACCTTACATACCTCTCTCAGGCTCCTTTTCTGCCCATACTAATGCCATGGCTACTTGCATAGTCCACCAGATTGCATAGCATGACACATCCCTCCGCACGGGTTAAGGTACCATTGAGGTTCAAATTCCCATTCTCGTCTCCAGAGACCAGACCGGCGGCATAACAGACGGGCACAGTATCCCATTCCATTACATTCAAGGATACCCCTGCTGCTTGCAGTTTTTCCCGTGCTGCATCCACACCAGGAATGATTTCATTGGCTTTCCACTCACCTAACACTCTCCACATAATGGAAATGGCATCGGTACGGGAAATCGCCTTGTCTGCACACTGATTGATGGACTCCTGTAATGTGAGTTCTTTTCCCATAACTGGCTGTGTATCTACCCAAATGGAATTTGCCATCAGTGTTTTTCCACCAACCCACATATACTTTTGCCACCAAGGAGCACCTGCATCTGGTTGGTACTCTGCCAGATCATCTGCCCTAAAAATAGGGGTAACCATTGCATAAAATTGAGCATAGGTCAGTGTATCATCTGGGGCAAACTTTCCATCCCCTACCCCAGTGACCCATCCATTTTCTGCTGCCCGGGTCACATAGGGATAGGACTGAAATTTGGGTGAAGCCAGGAACGGAGGGTCCCTGCTGCCCGGGTCACATAGGGATAGGACCAATGGCTGGATGGCACATCCTGAAAAGAAGTTGTTGCTCCAGGTGCAGGTGTTGGATCTGGTTCTGGTTGTGATGCACTTTCATTCACTGTATAAACCTTCACACCAGCGGAGTCTAACGTACAGAACCGGATTTTGTCTGCTCCCTTTGTAATGTCTGCCCAAACCAGTTTTCCATTGTGGTAAATAGGACCAGTATAGGTCCCAGGCACAACACCTAAATCCACAGGTTCTGTAAAAGAACCATCGGCAGAGTACATGGTATAATAATAGTGATAATCCTCAGAAGATGCCGCTGGATAGGTCCCATTTTCATTTGGTGCTGTGGTATACCATAGTACATAACCCGATGTACTATTGATGGGAACAAGCTGAACACCCCATGCACATTCTGGAGCATACTGAGACCAACTTTGTAATGTGCGTGTGGTATACTTTGAAAGGTCATTTTTGTCGATTAGGGTCAAATATGCACTATATGGATAGCCTGTTCCCCCTAGAGAACCCCTTCCTGTGTCAATATAGGCTACCAGATACCCTTGTTCTGTTTCCACAAGGGCTGTCACCTGTGCATTGGTGGGGTACTCGGTCACATGTCCCCCTTTTCCAGGTCATGTAGCAAAGGTAACCCCCTCTCCCTTCCCATTATAAAATGTATTGCCTCCTGCAGGTTGGTCATAGCGGAACAGATAGGCTCCCCGTGGAGTTGCATCTCCAGTATCTACTGTAATCAGACGCCCCTGAGAATCTACCAGCATATCTTGTGTGAGGCTATGGGATACATATCCAGTTCCCAGTGGTGTAATGCCCAGACGGGTATCTGTGACCACCATATCTGACTGGCGCACACAGAAGGTCATATTAGTCTGGTGTTGCTCTCCATCATACAGCGTATTGGTAGACCGTCCAGAATGGATGTACAGCATCCCATTGTATTCAGCATAGGCAAAATTGCCCCACTGACCAATGACATCTGTCACAGTATTGCTATAAAGCCCTGCTGCGCCCAATCGCTCCCAGTTTTTTTAGTATTTGACAACCCGCAGCACCTCCACATCATCCCGTTCTTCCCAGTTATCCTGACCAAACACAACGAAATTGTAATCCTGCCCGAAAAATACACCACCCAGTTCCTGCAACTCAATTTCTAACTCTTTTTCAGACAGGAACTGAAAATCCGGGCTGTATGTACGTACCATCAAGTGCCGATCATCTTTCAAACTGCCATCCTGCATTTGGATCAGATATCCATCCACCATAAAAATTTCATAGTTGCCGCTAGAATTGACATTCAATGTATTTCCCCGGTCAGAATGGGCAGCACCAATCACAGGCGTGGTATATGCCTGCGCCCCTGAGGTTATGGCTGGAATCATGCCCAAGACCAACACCAAAACCAGTATAAAGCTTGACAGTCGCTTCTTCATATTCTTCCTCCCCTTTTCTAGTGACCATATTTGATAGTGGCTGAGTTGACCGGTTTTAGAGCGTCTATTTCTTATCTAACCGCTCTTTTTATCTGAAACAGAACATCACTCTAGCCGTCAACACATTACCTCTATACCCCTGTCCCCTATTGTAGCCCTTGCCCAGTTGAAAAGCAAGAGCATACAAAAAACCCCCTGAAACCTAATGGTCCCAGGGGGTTCTATCTGGTGGACGATACAGGACTTGAACCTGTGACCTCCCGCACGTCAAGCGGATGCTCTACCAGCTGAGCTAATCGTCCGAACAACGTAGGTTATTATAACCGATTCACAAGGATATGTCAATCCTTTTCTTGTATTTTCTTTTTTTAATATTTCTTATTTCTGCCATGAAAAAAGACATGATTTGTGCTATACTGTCTGTGGTAAATTTTCATTGTACAAAGGAGGTCTTTTTATGCTTACCCTTGATTTATCCAAAGTAACTGATTTTATTCCCGCTGACTACCTTACCACTCGTGAAGCCCGTCTGACAGAAGCCGCTTCCATGCTGGCTCATCACAATGGACCAGGTGGTGATTTTACAGGCTGGGTTTCTCTGCCTCGTGATTATGACAAAGAGGAATTTGCACGCATTCAGGCTGCTGCCAAAAAAATTCAGCAACAGTCTCAGGTACTTGTGGTCATTGGTATTGGCGGTTCTTATCTGGGAGCTCGGGCAGTCATTGACCTGCTGGCTTCTCCCAACTACAACCTGAAAAAGAAAGATACCCCTGACATTTTGTATGCAGGCAATGGACTGTCCACAGATGCTCTTTTGGAGACCATTGCACTCATTGGGGACCGTGATTTCTCTGTCAATGTCATTTCCAAATCTGGCACTACCACAGAGCCTGCTGTCGCATTCCGTATTTTTAAAACCATGCTGGAAGAGAAATATGGAAAAGAAGGCGCAAAGGAACGCATCTATGCCACCACAGATAAGGCTCGTGGTGCTCTGAAAGGGCTTGCAGATACCGAAGGCTATGAGGAATTTGTGGTGCCAGATGATGTGGGTGGTCGCTACTCTGTTCTGACTGCTGTTGGTCTGTTGCCCATCGCTGTGGCTGGTATTGACATCCAGGCATTGATGGATGGTGCTGCACAGGCTATGACTGCACTAGCTGTCCCCAGTTTGGACAATCCCGCCTGGCAGTATGCAGCAGCCCGTCATGCACTTTATGAGAGTGGAAAAAAGATTGAATTGCTGGCTTGCTATGAGCCTTGC
The DNA here is from genome assembly GCA_944383165.1 of uncultured Oscillospiraceae bacterium. Classification (GTDB taxonomy): domain Bacteria; phylum Bacillota; class Clostridia; order Oscillospirales; family Oscillospiraceae; genus Lawsonibacter. The sequence continues at coordinate 17,255 of CALWON010000001.1, read as the reverse complement.
TTCCGCTTCTTCTCCGAGTGGTGGAAACAGCTCTATGGTGAGAGTGAAGGCAAGGATGGCAAGGGCATCTTCCCTGCCAGCGTAGAGTTTACCGCTGACCTGCATTCTATGGGACAGTATATTCAGGAAGGCGAGCGTATCATGTTTGAAACTGTGGTACAGTTTGCTCCTCAGGGCACCTTCCAGATTCCAAATGACCCTGCCAATGTAGATGGGCTGAACTTCCTCTCTGGCAAGAACCTGTCCTTTGTGGCAGAACAAGCCCTGAAGGCAGTCATTCTTGCCCATGTAGATGGTGGCGTTCCCAATGTACTGATCCAAATGCCTCAGATTTCTGCCCTGTCTGCCGGCTACCTCATTTACTTCTTTGAGTATGTCTGTGGTCTCTCTGGCTACCTTTTGGGGGTCAATCCATTTAACCAGCCAGGTGTAGAGGCATATAAAGTAAATATGTATGCCCTGCTTGGCAAACCAGGCTATGAGGAACAAAAAGCAAAATTGGAAGCCCGCCTTTAAGCCTCTGCCATATTGCACAAGAAAAAGAGAAAAAACCAGTTGAAAAATAGACTGTAATATGGTAAAGTGGTAGTAACACGAGGGATCGTCCCCTGGTAATATCCATTAAGGAGTGATTCACATGATTCGAGTCATCATGGGTAACAAAGGAACTGGTAAAACCAAGCAGATGATCGACATGATTAACGAGACTGTGCAGAGTGAGCACGGAAACGTGGTCTGCATTGAAAAGGGTAGCAAAATGACCTTTGATGTCCACTATCAGATCCGTCTGGTAGAGGCCAGTGACTATGATATTGACACTTTCCCCGCCATGAAGGGCTTTATTTCTGGTCTGTATGCAGGTAACTTTGATATTACCCATGTCTTTATTGACAGCCTGACCAAGATTGTCCCCACAGAAGGCTATGTGGAGACAGAAGCTTTCCTGAAGTGGCTGAGCAACTTCAGCGACAAGCATGGCATTAAGTTTACCATCGCCATCAGCGATGAGCCTGATCTGGCTCCTGAAGGCATCCGTCAATACTTCTAATGAAAAAATCCCTCTGCTTTGTGCAGGGGGATTTTTTATCCTATCTTCTCAAAACAATCATCCATCTCAGAGGATTGATTATTTTATTTTTTGTTTACCTATTGACATCGAACAAAAATGGTAGTATACTGTTCCAGACATCAAACAAAAGTTTTACTTTGCTTGACAAAAAACCGATAACCATAAGGTTATCGGTTCTGGTGGAGGAGGGTGGATTCGAACCACCGAAGCGAAACGCAACAGATTTACAGTCTGCCCCCTTTGGCCACTCGGGAACTCCTCCATATGGAATTGTGGAGCTGGTGGACGGATTCGAACCCCCGACCTGCTGATTACAAATCAGCTGCTCTACCGGCTGAGCTACACCAGCGTGTCTTACTCGCCCAACAGCAGAACCTATTCTACCAGACTATATATAGATTGTCAATACTATTTTTGAAAAAAATCAAAAATTTTTTAAAAGAGGTGTTTACTACGAAACCACTATGTCCCTTTGGTCTGCGACCACCATTGCGAGATACTCAGTTATCCGCCCCCATTTATATTTGCCCTAAATGTGGTATGGAACTCTATGCCTGGGAAATCCTACCCACCCATAACGGACGCATGAAATGCCCGTGTTGCTTTACATCTGGTCACAGACGGAAGGAGTCATAAATATGACACTACAGGAACTTTCAAAGGAATATCAACAACATGCGCAAACACTAAAGCATCGTATAGCGGAATTACAATTACGCTATCAAACAGAATCCAATCCCACTCGTCGTCAACATCTCTACGAACGTATACAACTCCTCTCTCAAATGTACTATGAAGCCAAAGCCCTATCAAGCCTTACCGAACATTACTATGACAAGCAATTCCGAAGAAATCCAGAGTATATGCTCTAATGTTGGCTATACCTGTTTCTTTTTTATGTATACATGGTAATTTTCTTTTATTTCTTTTTGATTTTTCCCTTTTTCACCTTTCTTTCTTTCTTTTGATTTCTTAATTTTAGAACAACCCCATCCAAAAAAATGTGTGTTAAAATGACGTAAATCTTGCAACTTTACCCTTTACATCCTTTGCAAATGGGAGTAGAATGTCCGCTTGTGAAGGAAGTGATTCAATATGAGTATGGAGCAAATCATATCGGTTGTAGTGTTTCTTCTGGTGATGGTTGCCATCATTTCAGAACGGGTACACCGCAGTGTGGCTGCAATGGCTGGCGCAATTCTGTTATTACTCACCCATGTGCTTACCATTGAAAGCGCTGTGACCTATGTAGATATGAATACCATTGGCGTTTTGGTTGGTATGATGCTCTTTGTGTCTGTGGTAAAAAACTCAGGCTTATTTGAGTATATTGCCGTCAAATCCGCAAAACTGACCCAAGGGCAACCTATGGCTATCCTAACCGTATTTATGATCATTACGGCTGTCCTATCCGCTTTTCTAGACAACGTAACTACAGTTCTTCTAATTGGTCCTATGACCATCGCCATTACTCAGATTTTGGAGGTCAATCCTGTCCCCTATCTTCTCACACAGATTATGGCCTCTAATATTGGTGGCACTGCAACCCTCATAGGCGATCCCCCCAATATCATGATTGGCAGCTCAGCGGGGCTTAGTTTCCTGGATTTTATCCAGAATACTGCTCCTGTTGTAGTTCTTATCCTGTTGCTGTTGGCAATCCTTTTTTATCTGCTTTATCGTGGCTCTTTGTCCGTTGCCCCTGAAAACATGAAAAAAGTTGTGGGATTGGATGAAAATTTAGCCATAAAAAGTAAGCCACTTTTGATTAAAAGTGTTATAATGATTGTGCTGGTGGTTTTAGGCTTCATTTTTCATTCACAACTTGGTATTGAGTCTGCAACTGTAGCTTTGGCTGCCGCTGCCATTATGCTGTTGATTGGCGGTCAGGATGCAGAGGAAATCATTTTAGGTGTAGAGTGGTCTACCATCCTGTTTTTCGTGGGGCTATTTGTTGTTGTTGGTGGTATGAACGAAACTGGTGTCATTGCCGCTCTTGCCAACTGGATGCTCACTTTTGTGGGGAACAATCAAGTATTTGCCATTATTTTAATCCTCTGGGCTTCCGCTATCATTTCCGCTTTCTTGGATAACATTCCTTTTGTTGCTACCCTGATCCCCATGCTGCTTACAATGGAACATGGTGGCATGGATGTAACCCCCCTTTGGTGGGCACTATCCCTGGGTGTCTGCTTAGGCGGAAACGGCAGCTTGATTGGTGCCAGTGCCAATGTGGTTCTGGCTGGGGTCAGCGCAAAAAATGGCTACCCCATTACCTTTATGAGCTACTTGAAAACAGGATTCCCTATCATGATTTTAACCATAGTGATCAGTACAGTCTATCTGCTTATCCGATTTGCATAGAGCAATCTACCATCTGTAACACAATACAGCATGGTATCAATTATGGAGGTTCATCATGAACAAAAATACGGTCAGCGGTGACATTGTAGATCTAAAACTAGGGCAAATGGGTGCCAAACAGATTACCAAATTGAGAAGCAATATGTATATTGTGGATTTTCAGTTGGAACATGGTCTCCTGATTTCCTATGTCTTTAATATTACCAAACATGATAAATACTTTTTACAGCGTATGCGTCCCTATGCCATGGTTCAAGGGAAATACGCAAACACAAAAGAAATTACACAATTTATCAAAGAGGATTTAAAACAATTTCGAGTGGCAGAAGGTAGTTCCAATTTTGATGAGTTTGTTGGAATTTCCCGTAAAAGTGTTCAGTTGGCACAAGAAGTAGAGCAACTGTTTCTCAACTACAATGTGGACAAGCCCACATTGGATGAAATGGATGCCACTTTAAATCGTATGATGCAGCATCTGGAGGAGTTAAAAACACAACTGCCCAAAATTAACCCATAACAATAGAAATAACTGTAGCAAGCACAAATATGCTTGCTACAGTTATTTCTATTTGTAACGCCGTACCACTGCAATCACCTTACCAATAATCTCTGCATAGGTACCATCAATGGGATCATAGCTGTCGTTTTCAGGCATCAGCCATATATGGTCCTCTTTTCGTCTCAGGGTCTTTACTGTGGCTTCATTCTCAAACAGTGCCACTACAATTTCTCCGCTGTTTGCCTCTGGCTGGCGGTGAACCACCACCAAATCTCCAGGCAAAATCCCAGCATTGAGCATAGACTCCCCTCTTACTTTCAGGGCAAAATATTCGTTCCCTCTCCCCTGTGTATCAAAGGTAATGTATTCCTCAATACACTCCTCCGCCAAAATTGGGGTACCTGCTGCCACATTGCCCAATACTGGGATCCGGTTTGCATTGGTGGTCTGTTCGGTTGCCAGATGGAATGAAGCCCCTGGAAGTGTGATGGCTCTTGTCTTGCCCTCTGCCTTAATAATAACTCCTGCCTCTTCCAGTCCTTTTAGGTGAAAATGCACCGTGGATGGGGATTTTAAGCCCACTGCTGCCCCAATTTCACGCACAGAGGGTGGATATCCATGCTCAACAGCAAATGCCTGAATGTATTCATAAATACGCTGTTGTTTCGCTGTTAATTGTGCCATAAAAAGTCTCCTTTCTGTATGCGTATATTATAATTTATTTTATAACCATGGTTCCATTGACCTGCCCCTATTATACCACAGAATTTCTATTTCGTCAAACTAATGTTCCATGAAGTTTTACTTTTTATCGTTCATTTTCTTTTGATAAATGGAGCAGTTGCCCAATGGTCTGGCGTGCCAAATGGTTTCGATTTTCAATGGTAACCTCTTGCATCCTCACCCTTGGATGCTCTGCCACCCGCAGTAGGAAATCTGAGTTTGTCTTTTGCACAACGCCAATCACCGGAATGGAACTATTTAAAATATTTAGGACTTTGCCTGTAAAATACACTGCATGTTCTTCATGAGGTCCCAGTTCATCCATTACAATGAGGTCTGGCTTTTTTGTAAACTCCAGCGCCTGACATCCCACAGTATGAAATCGCTTGATTGTTTCCGGTTGATTTTGCTCCCCACATACAAACAATAAATTGCTGGCTGATGGGACCATATCCCGTCCCAATGTCAGGAGATGCACGGAGATTTTCCCCTCTTGTATCCCCCCTTGCTTACATGTGAGGAACCCTCCTATCTGACCTTGATACTGGGAAAGCCATGTTTGAATCAATGTGCTTTTTCCAATCCCTTTTTCTCCTGTCAAAAACAGATGCTGCTTCATAAATTCCTCCATAGAAAATGCCCTGTAGAGCACATCAAATACTCTACAGGGCACTGAAATACCACAACTAGGGAAGGATTACACCAGCTGGATAATGGCCATCTCAGCGGCATCACCGCGGCGTGGACCAATGCGGACAATACGGGTATAACCACCGTTGCGCTCAGCATACTTAGGTCCAATCTCATCAAACAGCTTCTTAGCCACATCCTCTTTAGTGATGAAGCCCAGAGCCTGACGGTAAGAAGCCAGGGTATTCTTCTTCGCCAGAGTCACCATCTTCTCAGCCACGGGAGCTACTTCCTTGGCACGGGTAACTGTGGTCTTAATCTGACCATTCTCCAGCAGGTAGGTTACCATTGCACGGAGCATAGCCTTACGCTGATCGCTGGTACGTCCCAGCTTACGATTCTTCAGAGACATGATAAACACTCCTTCGACCTCGACGTGGCGAGATCCAGTTAAATTCGTTCAATTTGTCTTTCGACTTGAGCACTCCTAATGAGACAGGCTCCAGCCTGTGCAGAAAGCGGAACGTTACATACCTTTCATGCTGCCCAATGAGGTAAAACCTCTTTGTTACACATTGTCATCGCTGGCCAGGGACAGTCCCATGGTTGACAGCTTATTGATGACTTCTTCCAGAGACTTACGTCCCAAATTGCGTACCTTCATCATTTCTTCCTCTGTCTTGGAAATCAAATCCTCCACAGTGTTAATGTTGGCACGCTTCAAGCAGTTATAGGAACGGACAGAGAGATCCATGTCGTCGATGGTCATTTCCATCACCTTGTCCCTCTGGGTTTCTGCCTGCTCCACAACAGTGGAACGGCTACCCATTGTCTCGGACAGGTCAGTGAACAGTGTAAAGTGATCACACAGAATACGAGCACCAAGAGATACTGCATCTCTTGCGTCAATGGTGCCATCTGTCCAAATTTCCAGTGTCAGCTTGTCATAGTCAGTGGCATCACCCACACGGGTATTCTCCACGGTATAGTTGACCTTGCGCACTGGGGTATAAATAGAATCCACAGGAATCAGACCAATGATAGTCTGGGCGGGCTTGTTCCGATCAGCGGGAACATAGCCTCGGCCGTGGGAAATGGTCAGCTCCATGCTCAATGTTGCACCAGCTCCCAAGGTGGCAATATGCAGGTCTGGATTGAGAATCTCAACATCTGCATCACATTTGATGTCACCAGCAGTTACAACACACTCATCTGCTGCCTCAATGTGTACTGTCTTTGTCTCCTCACAGTGGAGCTTTGCAATAATGCTCTTCACATTGAGGACAATTTCAGTCACATCTTCCTTCACGCCTGGAATGGTGGAAAATTCATGCTGTACTCCAGCAATTTTAATCGAAGTAACCGCAGTACCAGGCAAAGAGGACAGCAAAATGCGACGCATTGAGTTGCCCAAAGTGGTTCCATAGCCTCTCTCCAGAGGTTCTACCACATACTTTCCATAGGATGCGTCATTTGGATTTTCCACACAATCAATGCGGGGCTTTTTGATTTCTACCATATGCTATGATACCCTCCTTTTCTCGACGGTCTAAAATTAAGCCGTCTGATTCAGCTCACCAATATCTGAGGGTTGTCTAATTCTTTCCAAACAGAACCTCTGTCCTTCTCCCAATAGAGAAGGACAAAGCCCTTCCAGGTCTCCGGTATACCGGAGACCCTGAGGACTTGTTTCTTACTTGGAGTACAGCTCGACGATGAGGTGCTCCTCCACAGGGAAGTCAATGTCATCACGAACAGGCAGAGCTACAACCTTACCCTCCAGGGTATTCTTAGCATGCTCCAGCCACTTGGGAACGTTTACAACCACTGCATCCTCGCCCAGCAGACGCTTGAACTTCACGGAAGAACGGCTCTTCTCGCGAACCTCAATCACATCGCCTACCTTCACCAGGAAGGAAGGGATGTCAACGCGCTGACCGTTGACAGTGAAGTGCCCATGGGTCACCAGCTGACGAGCCTCACGGCGGGTCATAGCAAAGCCCATACGATACACTACGTTATCCAAACGGCGCTCAATCAGGGTGAGCAGGTTCTCACCAGTCTTACCCTGCATACGGGAAGCCTTCTCGTAGTACATACGGAACTGCTTCTCCATGATTCCATACACAAATTTGACCTTCTGCTTCTCAGTCAGCTGCATAGCGTACTCAGACTGCTTCTTGCGCATCTGACCCTTGGGATTGCGGTTGGTTGTCTTCTTGGCATAGCCCATAGCGGCAGGAGACAGGTTCAGAGCCTTACAACGCTTTGCAATGGGCTGCATATTTCTAGCCATGTGTCAAAACCTCCTTCTTCCGAATTACACGCGGCGGCGCTTGGGTGGACGGCAGCCATTGTGAGGAACAGGAGTTACATCCTTAATCAGAGTAACTTCCAGACCCACAGCTTGAAGTGCACGAATGGCAGCCTCACGACCAGCACCAGGACCCTTTACGTAGACCTCAACAGTCTTGAGTCCATACTCCATTGCAGCCTTAGCAGCAGTCTCTGCAGCAGTCTGGGCAGCAAAAGGAGTGCTCTTACGGGAACCGCGGAAGCCCAGACCACCAGAGGAAGCCCAGGACAGGGCATTGCCCTGCAAATCGGTAACGGTTACCATGGTGTTATTGAAGGAAGAGCGGATATGCACCTGGCCCTTCTCCACGTTCTTACGCTCGCGGCGCTTACGCACCACTCTCTTACCTTTGGTATTTGCAGCCATGTGTTATCCCTCCTTACTTCTTCTTATTTGCAACGGTACGCTTGGGACCCTTACGGGTACGAGCGTTGGTCTTGCTGCGCTGACCACGCACAGGCAGACCCTTGCGGTGACGGATGCCACGGTAGCAGCCAATCTCAGTCAAACGCTTGATGTCCATTGCTACATTACGACGCAGATCACCCTCAACAGTGTAGCTGCGGCTGATCACCTCACGCAGCTTTGCCTCATCATCCTCAGTGAGATCCTTTACACGGGTGTCGGGGTTAATTCCAGCCTCAGCCAGAATCTTGTTGGCGCTGGTGCGCCCAATGCCGTAGATATAAGTGAGTCCGATTTCGACTCTTTTCTCCTTTGGCAGATCAATGCCGGCAATACGAGCCATTTGTTACAGCACCTCCAATTAACCTTGTCTCTGCTTATGCTTGGGGTTTTCGCAAATTACCATGACTTTGCCCTTGCGCTTAATGACTTTGCACTTCTCGCACATGGGCTTCACGGATGGTCTGACTTTCATCGTTAAAACCTCCTGAATGCCTTGATGGCCCCGGTGGGTGAGGGGGCTGCCCCGTCCACCGGTCGTTTTTGGTTCATAAAATTCTGGCTTATTTGGAACGCCAGGTAATGCGACCTCTTGTCAGGTCATAGGGTGACATCTGTACTGTCACCTTGTCACCGGGTAGAATACGAATGAAATTCATACGTAACTTTCCGGAAATGTGTGCCAGGATGATGTGGCCATTACCAATATCCACCCGAAATGTGGTATTGGGTAGGGACTCTACTACGGTCCCTTCCAGCTCAATCATATCATCTTTCGCCACGTGTGATTCCCTCCTTGAATGCGGCCAATGCCCTTCTCAGTTCTTGATCGGAGACCAGTTGTCCCTGCTGGAGTTTCTCTGACACAATGCAATCACTGTTAACCAGTATCACATGTTTTTTCTTCTTCCGTTTAGGGCAAGCGACTTTCCGACGCTTACCATCAGCCAAAAGCAGGTATCCTGTCTCAGCTTCCACATCTACTACACAGAAAAATTCATTTTTCTCTCGTCCAGCCAATGCTTGAACAATCCAGCCCCTGTCTTTACACATAGGCTCCATCCTCAGTCACAGTAAGGATTTCAGGATCTCCCTCGGTAATGAGAATTGTGTTCTCATAGTGGGCAGCCAAGCTACCGTCCAGTGTTTTCACTGTCCAGCCATCAGGCAATACTCGCACCTGCCAGCCTCCTGCATTGACCATTGGCTCGACCGCCAAGGTCATACCTGGAACCAGTCTGGGACCATGCCCTGCTGGTCCATAATTGCGGATTTCTGGAGGCTCATGGAGTTTCGCTCCCACACCATGTCCCACATAATCTCGAACCACAGAGAAGCCGTTTTCTTCCACATACTTTTGAATCTCATGCCCAATGTCAGAAATACGACAGCCTTTGCGAGCCATTCGGATTCCTCTCCAAAAGCTCTGTTGGGTCACATCAATCAGTTTCTGTGCCTGAGGGGAAATCCCACCACAGGCATAGGTCGCAGCGCAATCGCCGTGAAAGCCCCCAATGTAGGCTCCCACATCAATACTGACAATGTCCCCTTCTACTAGCTTCCGTCCACCAGGAATCCCATGGATCACTTCATCATTAACCGAAATACAGGCTGAGCCAGGATAACCAGCATAGCCTAGAAAGGATGGTTTTGCACCGTGGCTTTCAATAAACCGACGTACCGCTGTATCGATCTCATGCGTAGTTACCCCAGGGGCAACCATAGAACCAGCCAATGCACGGGCTTGGGCTGTAATGCGCCCAGCCTTGCGCATTGCCTGAATCTCACGCTCTGACCGAATGGAAATCATCTCAATCTCCATTAAATTCCCAACGCCTCCATAATGACCTTTGTGGTAGCCTCAATGGTTGGTTGGTTGTCTACAGTGGTCAATACACCCTTGTTCTGATAAAACTCCTTCAAGGGTTCTGTCTGCTCATGATATACAGTAAGGCGGTTGCGCACTGTCTCAGGCTTGTCATCCTCACGCTGCACAACTGTGCCTCCACAGCTATCACACACACCCTCTACCTTAGTAGGACGGGCAGAAATGTGATAGGATGCGCCACACTTACTACATACACGGCGACCGGACATACGTGCTTCAATTTCTTCATCAGAAATTTCGATAGACAGCACACGATCGAATTTCACGCCGGCATGGTCCAATGCCTCAGCTTGACCAATGGTGCGTGGCATACCGTCCAGAATAAATCCCTTGGCACAGTCAGGCTGCTGAAGTCTCTGTGCGACAATTTCAATAATCACACGGTCTGGTACCAGCTTGCCCTCATCCATATAGGATTTTGCTTCCAGACCAACCGGTGTCTGATCCTGAATAGCTGCACGCAAAATATTACCGGTGGATATGGTAGGGATTCCAAGTTTTGCACTCAGAATCTCCGCCTGAGTGCCTTTTCCTGCTCCTGGAGCACCCAGCAGAATCATTTTCATACCCTAGTCATCTCCTACTATTACTCTAAGAAGCCTTTGTAGTGACGCATCAGCATCTGAGCTTCCAACTGCTTTACAGTCTCCAATGCAACACCAACCACAATAATGACAGAAGTGCCGCCGATGGCCAAAGACCTGTAAGCAAAGAGATTGCCGGTGATGATTGGTGCAATGGCAATCACGGAGAGATACAGTGCACCAAACATCGTAATCTTGTTTAAAACCTTAGAAATAAAATCAGCGGTAGGCTTGCCTGGACGGAATCCAGGGATGAATCCGCCGTTCTTCTTCAGGTTATTTGCCACTTCTACAGGGTTAAACTGCATAGTGGCATAGAAATAGCTAAAGCCTACAATCAGCAGAAAATAAATAATGCTATAGAAAGGCTTTGTAGTATCGAAAAGCTGCATCATGATGCTGTTGTCCGTTGTCCAACCAGCAAATGCACCAATGGTTGCAGGCAGGGAGGCAATGGACTGGGCAAAGATGATGGGCATAACACCGCTCATATTAACCTTAATGGGAATATGAGTGGACTGACCCCCATACATCTTACGTCCTACCACACGTTTGGCGTACTGCACAGGCAGGCGGCGTTCTGCGTTGCTGATAAACACAATAAACACCACCAGAGCCAGCATTCCCACCACAATCACAGCTACCATCCAAGGCGCAAGTGCCAGATTGTCATAAGCAGCAGCGGCAGTCTCTCCCATCTGCTCACGCACTTCATCAGTCAGAGGATTCATATAGTGGTGTACACCAGAAACCAAATCTCCAATCATGTGTGGGAAACGGGAAACAATACCAGCAAACAGAATCACAGAGATACCATTGCCAACACCAAACTCTGTAATCTGCTCACCCAACCACATGAGGAAAGCAGAACCAGCAGTAAAGGACATTACAATCACAATCGCAACCCAGACAGCGTTCATGCCATCAGTCTCAATGAGACCATAGCTGTTAATCAGGCTGTAATAGCCAAAGCCCTGAATCAGCGCAATCAACACAGTGGTATAACGAGTAATGGAAGCAATTTTCTTGCGTCCCTCCTCGCCTCCCTCTTTTGCAAGACGCTCAAGGGCAGGAATTGCAACGGTCAACAACTGAATGATGATGGAGCTATTGATATAAGGCTGGATACTCAGTGCAAAAATAGTTGCCATAGAAAAGGCTGAACCACTCATTGCATTCATCAAACCCAAAATGGTGCCACTCTGGGCATTGAGATAAGTCTCCAGCTGCATGGAGTTGATATATGGTACTGGGATGGCAGAGCCCAGGCGGAAGATCAGCAAGGCAAATACTACAAACAGCAGTTTTTTGCGCAGTTCAGGAACCTTCCATGCGTCCCGGACGGTCTTGATCATATCAGACCACCTCCACCTTACCACCTGCAGCTTCGATTTTTTCCTTTGCAGAGGCGGAGAAGGCGGAAGCCTGGACAGTCAGCTTCTTAGAAATGCTGCCATCACCCAGAATCTTAACGCCGTACTCACACTTGGAGAGGATGCCCTTCTCCAGCAGAGCCTGGGCGTTTACAACAGCCCCATCCTCGAACTTTGCTTCCAGAACGGAAACGTTCACGGACTCCAGGGGCTTAGCAAAAATATTGTTAAAACCACGCTTGGGCAGACGGCGAACCAGAGGCATCTGGCCACCCTCGAAGCCCACGCGGACACCGCCGCCAGAGCGGGCCCACTGACCCTTCTGACCACGACCAGCAGTCTTACCGTTACCGGAACCAGCACCACGACCCTTGCGGTATGCCTTGGTATTGGAGCCAGCAGCGGGAGAGAGTTCATGCAGATTCATTGTCTCGTGCCTCCTCTTAGTTTTCCTCAGTTACCTGGAGCAGGTAGCTGATGTGGGCAATCTTGCCACGGGTAGCAGCGTTGTCAGGCTGTACAGTGGTGTCGCCAATCTTATGAAGACCCAGAGCCTCGGCAGTAGCCTTATGCTTGGCAATACGGCCGTTCAGGCTCTTGACCAGCTTAATGTTCAAATTAGCCATGGTGAACGTCCTCCTTAACCCAAGATCTCTTCTACGCTCTTACCACGGATGCGGGCAACTTCCTCTGGGCTTTTCAGAGCCTTCAGGCCCTCAAACGCAGCGGAAACCACATTCTGAGGATTGTTAGAACGCAGGCACTTGGTGTAGATGTCCTTAATGCCGACAGCTTCCAGAACGGAACGTACAGCACCACCGGCAATAACGCCAGTACCGGGAGCAGCGGGCTTCATCAGCACACGACCAGCACCGAACTCGCCAATGACCTCATGAGGAATGGTGGTACCGGACAGGGACACAGTAATCATGTTCTTCTTTGCATCCTCAATACCCTTGCGAATTGCCTCGGGTACCTCGGCTGCCTTACCCAGACCGAAACCTACACGGCCCTTCTCGTCGCCCACAACCATCAGAGCTGCAAACTTGAAGATACGACCACCTTTTACGGTCTTAGAAACGCGGTTCAGGGAAACGAGCTTCTCCACGAACTCGCTGGGTTCTTTTTCAAATCTAGCCATTGTCGTTTCCTCCTCCCTTAGAACTGCAGGCCGCCCTCACGAGCGCCCTCGGCCAAAGCCTTTACACGTCCGTGATACACATAGCCGCCACGGTCGAACACCACGGTATCAATGCCCTTAGCCTTGGCACGCTCAGCAACATTGATGCCAACCTGCTTGGCAGCATCAGTCTTGGTGCCCTCGCAGGAGAAATCCTTCTCCAAGGAAGAAGCAGCAACCAGAGTCTTACCAGTCACATCGTCGATGATCTGGGCATAGATGTTGGTTGCACTACGGAATACGTTAAGACGGGGACGCTCGGGCGTGCCGGAAACCTTTGCACGAACACGCTTATGACGCTTTAAACGCTGAGAACGAGTATCGGGTCTGTTGATCATAGTGGCACACCTCCTTATTACTTCTTAGCACCGGTCTTACCAGCCTTACGGCGGATGACCTCATCGCTATACTTAATGCCCTTGCCCTTGTAGGGTTCAGGGGGACGCTTCTCGCGCACTTCAGCAGCAAACTGACCCACCTGCTGCTTGTCACAACCGGCAATCACAATCTTGTTGGGGTTGGGAACCTCAATGCTGATGCCAGGAACCTCCTCCATAGTAACCTGATGGGAGAAGCCCAGGTTCATCACCAGCTTGTTGCCCTCCTTGGCTACACGATAGCCAACGCCATTGACGTCCAGCTCTTTCTTGTAACCCTCGGTGACACCCACGATCATGTTGTGAATCAGGGTGCGGGTGAGTCCATGCAGAGAACGGTTCTCCTTTGCATCGTTAGGACGGGAAACAGTGATGACATTGCCCTCTTGTGCAATCTGCATGTTGGGATGGAACTGCTGAGTCAGAGTGCCCTTTGCACCCTTTACAGTGACAGTGTTGTCTGCCTCAATCTTAATCTCCACGCCAGCAGGAACGGCGATAGGAGCTCTACCAATTCTGGACATTCCTATAACCCTCCTTACCAGACAAATGCCAGGACTTCGCCACCGACATGAGCTGCACGAGCCTTCTTGTCAGTCATGATGCCCTTAGAAGTGGATACAATTGCAATACCCAGGCCACGCAGAACCTTGGGCAGCTCGTCAGCACCGGCGTAGACACGCAGACCGGGCTTAGATACACGACGCAGACCGGAGATGACCTTCTCCTTGCCAGCACCGTACTTCAGAGTAATGCGAATAACGCCCTGAGTACCATCGTCGATGAGCTGGAAATTCTTGATGAATCCTTCGTCCAGCAGGATCTGAGCAATGGCCTTCTTCATGTTGGACGCAGGCACGTCCACGGTGTCATGCTTGGCGTTGTTCGCGTTGCGGATGCGAGTGAGCATATCCGCAATGGGATCCGTGATATGCATGAGTGTATACCTCCTATTTAGATTACCGATTTTCATCGGTACAGACGGTAAGGTATCGAAGTCTAGGTAGCGACTGCGACCTGTTGACCGCCTTGTGCCTCATTGGACACAACAATATCAAAACTGCCGGATCAGGCAGGATTGACCACAGAAGTGGATTTTCCAGCTTTTGTGTCCTCCACGGTGTCTGGTGTATCATATTTTCTTCTTCACAGAAAACACCCTGATACGCAAAAGCAATTTATTCTACCCTATTTTTTAAAAAAAAGCAAGTAGTTTTTTATTGCGCACACACGACAGCGTGGTTGAGTTTTTGTTCAAAGAACCGGCTGTTTCACACAGCCGGTTCTGACACAACTATTTGGGGCTTTTTTCTTGTTTACCTCGCACAAATTCCGTTTTCCGGACCAGAATCTGATTGGGTGAATTACCAAGAAGCCTTCTTCACACCGGGAATCTGACCCTTATAGGCCAACTCACGGAAGCAGATACGGCAAATGCCGTAGTCACGCAGGTAGGCGTGGGGACGACCACACAGCTTACAGCGGTTGTAGCGGCGGCTGGAGAACTTGGGCTCACGCTGCTGCTTCAGGATCATAGATTTCTTAGCCATGTTCTTCTCCTCCTTAGCGACCTGCGAATGGAGCACCGATGAGCTTGAGCAGCTCACGAGCCTCTTCGTCAGTCTGAGCGGTGGTGCACATTACAATGTCCATACCACGGATCTTGTCGATTTTATCGTACTCGATCTCGGGGAAGATGAGCTGCTCTTTGATACCCAGAGCATAGTTGCCACGACCATCAAAGGCATCAGCAGAAATACCGCGGAAGTCACGCACACGGGGCAGAGCCACGTTAAACAGACGATCCAGGAACTCCCACATTTTGTTACCACGCAGGGTAACCTTTGCACCGATGGGCATACCCTCACGGAGCTTAAAGTTAGCCACGGACTTCTTAGCTTTGGTCACGATGGCCTTCTGACCGGTGATAGTAGTCAGGTCGGATACCACTGCATCCAACACCTTTGCATTATCACGGGCCTCGCTGCAGCCCACGTTGACAACAATCTTGTCCAGACGGGGAATCTGCATGGTGGACTTGTAGCCGAACTTCTGCATCAGAGCAGGAGCGACCTCGTCCTGATACAGTTTCTTCAGGTTGGGCGTATTAGCCATTGGATTCACTCCTCCTCTCTTAGATCTCGGCTCCGCACTTCTTACAGATGCGGACCTTCTTATCACCCTCGACCTTGTGGCCGATACGGGTTGCCTTATTGCAGTGAGGGCAGACCTTCTGCACCTTGCAAGCGTAGATGGGAGCTTCCTTCTTCAGGATGCCACCCTCCTCGCCCTGACGGCGGGGCTTGGTGTGACGGGAAACCACGTTCACACCCTCTACAATGACCTTGCTGCTCTTGGGCATAACCTCAAGGATCTTGCCCTGCTTGCCCTTGTCCTTACCGGACAGAACGACGACCAGGTCGTCCTTCTTAATGCTCATTTTATTCATGCTCGTTACCCTCCCTTACAGCACTTCGGGAGCCAGGGACAGGATCTTCATATAATCCTTGTCACGCAGCTCACGGGCCACTGGGCCAAAGATACGGGTGCCGCGGGGGTTCTTGTCCTCCTTAATGAGGACAGCAGCGTTGTCGTCGAAGCGGACATAAGATCCGTCGGGACGGCGAACACCACGGGAAGTACGGACGATGACAGCCTTCACCACTTCGCCCTTCTTCACAGTTCCGCCAGGCTGAGCCTTGCGGACGGAAGCCACGATCACATCACCAATGTTGCCGAACTTACGCTTGGAACCGCCCAGCACACGGATGGTCTTGATTTCCTTGGCGCCGGTGTTATCGGCGACTTTCAGATAGCTTTCTTCCTGAATCATGCCGGCACCTCCTTATTTCGCCTTCTCAATAATCTCAACCACACGCCAACGCTTGTCCTTGGACAGGGGGCGGGTCTCCATGACACGGACACGGTCGCCAATGCCACACTGGTTGAGCTCATCGTGAGCCTTCAGCTTATAGGTTCTCTTTACAATCTTCTTATACAGAGGATGGGCCACGCGGTCGGCGATGGCGACCACAACGGTCTTATCCATCTTGTCCGAAACCACCAGGCCGACTCTGGTCTTACGGGAAGAAGTTCTGTTTTCCATTGTCTATTCCTCCTCTTAGCGGCCTGCGAGCTGCTGCTCGCGGATGATGGTCTTGACCCGGGCGATATCCTTCTTTACCTCGGCAATACGCACGGGGTTTTCCAGCTGATTGGTGGCGTGCTGAAGGCGTAGGTTAAAGAGGTCCTTCTTCAGATCCATCAGCTTGGTCTCCAGCTCAGCGCTGGACATCTTGCGAACTTCATTTGCCTTCATTACACTTCACCACCCTTCTCGGTCTCCTCACGCTTCACAATCTTGCACTTGACAGGCAGCTTGTGGCTGGCAAGACGCAGAGCCTCGCGAGCAACTTCCTCAGCAACGCCTGCAATCTCAAACATAACACGACCGGGCTTTACCACGGCCACCCAGTACTCAGGGGAACCCTTACCGGAACCCATGCGGGTCTCAGCGGGCTTCTCAGTGATGGGCTTGTCGGGGAAAATCTTAATCCAGACCTTACCGCCACGCTTGGTGTGACGGGTCATAGCAATACGGGCAGCCTCGATCTGATTGCTGGTAATCCAGCTGGGCTCGGTGGCTACCAGGCCAAACTCACCGTAAGTGACAGTGTTGCCACGGGTGGCCTTGCCCTTCATGCGACCGCGGTGAACGCGGCGATACTTTACGCGCTTAGGCAGCAGCATTACTGAGCGCCTCCTTCCTTAGGAGCATTGGCCTGACCGGCGGGGCGGGGGCCACGA